>NZ_JBHZAV010000066.1:0-50883 GCF_042754445.1 Embleya sp. NPDC059213 | reverse complement strand
CCCCTCCCCTGTTCCTGTCCGTTCGGGCTACCCCCGGTCAGCGGCCCAGCAGCGCCGACTCGTCCGGCTTCAGGGGCGGTTCGTCCGAGATCGGCCCGCCGGCGGGCCGGGCGGCGAACCGCTGGGCGGCGGCGAACACATCCGGTGCCTGGAGTCGGGTCAGCGGCGCGGACAGCGTGGTGACCTCCATCGTCGCGGTCGCCACCGCGGGATCGTAGAGCGCCGCGGTCGAGACCAGTTCGGCGAACCGTCGGCCGGCCGGCGAGGGGTTGGCCAGCCGGGCGTCGGTGACGTCCGAGCGGCAGCCGGGATAGTCCAGGTCCAGGGTGGTCGCCAGGATCCACGCGTCGTCGATCGCCGCGCTCACCGCCCGCTGGACACGCCGGGCGAGCTGGGGTGCGAGGCCGCCGAGTCGGCGCAGCTCGCCGTCCAGGGCCAGCGCGCTCTGCGCGGCGCAGCTCATCCCGTGTCCGTACACGGGGTTGAAGGCGGCGAGCGCATCCCCGAGTACGGCGAAGCCCTCGGGCCAAGGGGTGACCTGTTCGTAGTGCAGGCGTCGGTTCGTCGTGCTGCGCGAGCCCTGGACCTCGGTGACCGGCTCGGCGGCGGCGATCAGGTCGCCGACGATCGAGTGCCGTGCCGCCGCGGCGAATTCGACGAAGCCCTCCTCGCCGTTCGGCGGTTCCGCGCCCCGGGTCCCGGAGATCGTGACGATCCACCGGCCGTCCTCGATCGGGACGAGCACCGCGCTCTGCCCCGGGCCGCCCGAGCGGTGGTCCGGATACACGCTGACCACGGGGAAGCCCTTCTCCGCCCCGGCGGGGGCCCGGAAGATCCGGCTGGAGTAGCGCAGCCCGACGTCCACGGTCTCCTCCCGCACGGGAGGAAGTCCCAGATCGGCCAGCCACTTCTTGGCCGGCGACCCGCGGCCCGTGGCGTCGACCACGAAGTCCGCCGCCAACTCGCTCGGTCCCGCCGAGCCGTCGCGCGGCCGGAGGCCGATCCCGGTCACCCGCCCGGCCTCGGTCAGCGGGGCGAGCACGTCCATCCCGTCGAGCACGGTGATCCGTGCATTGCGCAGCACGGTGTCCCGTACCGTCCAGTCGAGCAGCTCCCGACTACAGGTGATCATGAACTGGTCGCCGGGGAATCGCTGTTGCCAGCCGTACGCGGTCAGCGACACCACATCCGCGGGGAGCGCGACGCGGTGTGCGCCGGCGGCGAGCAGGCGCTCGGTCATGCCGGGGAGCAGGCGATCGATCGCCCGGGCGCCACCCGACATCAGCAGATGCGCGTGCCGCGCCTGTGGCAGGCCCTTGCGCGGGTAGGGCCCGTCGGGCATCGTGTCGCGGTCCACCACGGTCACGGAGTCCACGTGGTCGGCCAGCACGTGTGCGGTCAGCATGCCCGCGAGCCCGGCACCCAGCACCACGGCGCGCTTCGAGTCGGTCATCGGTACGCCACACCCTTCCAGTCGTCGTTCGCGGCAGTGCGGGCCCGCGTCATTCGGGGCCCAGGAACACCACGTCGGACCGGCCCCAGTAGCCCTGCATCCCGGTGATCAGGCCGTCGGCCCCGACCGTTACGGCCATGACGTAGTCGAACCGGATGCGTGTCCCCGGCCCGCTGTCCTCGGGCGGCGCGGGCACGAACCCCAGGCGCACCAGATTCGGGCCCCAGGGCAGGTAGTTCATGGTCGTGACGACCGGTACCGCGGCGGTGGTGCCGTCCTGCGCCGCCACAGGGACACCGAAGTCCTCGAAGGCCCGGCATTCGATGGCCGCGCCCGCGTGCGCGCGCAGTGCCTCGATCCCGGTCTGCAACCCGGTACCCACCGGGTCCTCGAAGCGCACGTGTGGCGAGTAGAGGGCGAGCAGCCCTTCCAGATCGGCGGCGTTCACCCGGCGACAGTGCTCCACCACCAGGTGTTTGCGCAGATTCTCATCGGGCACGACGACCTCCCGCTGCCCGCGCTTCGGCACGGGACGTAGTGGAGACAGGCATGATCGGACTGTGCCACGCGGGCCCGTCCGGAGTTCGCGCACAACGGCGGTTCAGGGGTGTGCCCGACGAAGTCAGGGGTCCCACCGCCGGCCGGCCGGCGGTTGCACCGAGGGCACCGGGTCCGGGTCACATGGTCACGTCGGTGGCGCCCCAGAAGGTCCGGGCCTCCTCGATCAGTCCGTCGTCGTCGATGCGGAACGTCATCACGGCGTCGACGGTGACCCGCTTGCGCTCGGGGTCCTCGACGTTGATCAGGTCGGCGGTGACCGCCGCGGCGACGTGCCGATCGTCGTGCGCGCCGACGATCGAGTTGACCGTGTCCTTGATGTCGGCCCCGTTGATGGTGACGTCGTAGAAGTGCCGCAGCGCCTGGTGGCCGCGGGTGACCGGGGCGCCCAGCGGGTCCTCGATGTATCCGTCGCCGGCGAACATGGCGACCACCCCGTCGACGTCCCCGGCGTTGAGCCGGCGGTAGTACTCGGTGATGATCTTCTTGCGGGTCGGCTCGTCGGTCATGGTGCTCCCTCCGTCGGTGGCACTCGATCGGAACGCGCCCAGCCAGTACGGCTCGCGTTGGAACGGATAGGTCGGCAGGTCGATGCGCCGTGCGGACACTCCGCGGAACAGGTCGGTGTGGTCCGGGTCGACCCCGGCCACGTACAGCCGCGCCGGCGCCGACGCGAACGCCCCGGGTGCGAGCGCCGCGTCCGCGTACAGGTGCAGGGTGAGCGCCGCGCCGGTGTCGGGCCGATCCCGGTCCGGGGCGCCGAGATGCACGACCAGGTCGGTGTCGCGTGCCGCGAAAGTGCCGGTCGCCTCGGTCGGTTCGCCGGCCGCGGGCGCGGCGCCGGTGAGCAGCGCCTCGGCGTCGAGGTTCGCGCCGTCGTCCGTCAGCACCGGAAGGCGCGCGGGCGCGACCGTGCGATCGGGCGACTCGTCGGCGCGACCGAGGGTCACGGCCGCCGCCTGACGCAGGGTCAGCGAGCCGCCGAGGTGGGCGGCGGCGATCCGGCCGATGCCGCGACCGACCAGCGCGTCCGGGCGCAGGCCCAGACTCTCCAGCAGCCGGTGGCCGGCGAGGTGCGCCGCGAACGTGGCCGCGGCGACGGGCGGTTCGTCGTCCGTGCCGGGCCGGGGCAGCGGCTCGTCCAGGTACGGCGCGAGGGCGGCCGCGGCCTCGTCCCAGGCGTGCGCGTAGGCCGGAAACGCGGCATACAGCGCGGCCTCGGCGTCGGCCGACCGCTCCCCGGCACCGGGCAGCAGGACCACCAGGCGGGCGCCCTCGTCGGCCGAGCGGCCGGTGAGCAGCGCGGGATGGGCGGCGCCGGCGGCCAACGCGGCCAGGGCGTCCAGGAGTTCCGCCCGGTCCCGGGCCGGGATCGCGGCGCGCTGCTCGAACGCGGTGCGGGTGGTGGCCAACGACCAGGCGACGTCGGCCGGAGCGAGGGTGTCGTCGCCGGCCAGCCGCTCGTGCAGCCGGCGGGCCAGTGCGGCCAGGGCCGGGGCGCTGCGGGCGGACAGCAGGCAGGGCGGCGGGGCCGATCCGCCGGCGGAGCCGTTCGTCGCGGGCGGTGCCGCGAGGGGTTCGTCGGGGGCCTGTTCCAGGATGAGGTGCACCTTGGTGCCGTTGCCGCCGAACGAGGAGACCCCGGCGCGGCGCGGGCGCCCGGTCTCCGGCCAGGCCACCGCCCGATGGGCCAGGGCGATGCCGCTGCCTTGCCAGTCGACGTCGGGCAGTGGTTCGGCGGCGTGCAACGCCTCGGGCACGACGCCGTGCCGGATGGCCAGGATCGTCTTGATGACGCCGACGACGCCGGAGGCGGCGTGCGGGTGGCCGATGTTGGCCTTGACGCTGCCCAACCACAGCGGACGGTCGGCGGGACGGTGCCGGCCGTACGCGTCGATGACCGCCTCGGCCTCGACCGCGTCGCCCAGGGGGGTGCCGGTGCCGTGCGCCTCGACCACGTCGATGTCGGCCGGACCGAGACCGGCCTCGGCGAGGGCGAGTTGCATGACCTGGCTCTGCGAGGGGCCGTGCGGTGCGGTCAGTCCGTTGCTGGCGCCGTTGTGGTTCAGCGCCGAGCCGCGGATCACCGCGAGCACCGGGTGGCCGCGGCGACGCGCCTCGGAGAGGCGTTCGACGACCAGCATGCCGGCGCCCTCGCCCCATCCGGTGCCGTCGGCGTCCGCCGAGAAGGACTTGCAGCGGCCGTCGGAGGCGATGCCGCCGAGGTTCTCGTACGCGGCCGGGAACGCCAGCACGGTGACGCCACCGACCAGCGCGGAGGCGCACTCGCCGCGGCGCAGCGCCTGGCAGGCCAGGTGCAGCGCGACACCGGAGGACGAGCAGCCGGTGTCGACGGCGAGGGTGGGCCCTTCGAGCCCGAAGGTGTAGGCGACCCGGGCGCAGGCGAACGGCGAACCGGCGCCGGAGGACACGTAGGGCAGACTCGCCTTCGGCACCTGCCGCAGGTCGGAGACGTAGTTCTGGAAGAAGGTGCCGAGGTAGACCCCGGTGCGCGAGCCGCGCAACCGACGCGGATCCTCGCCGGCACGCTCCCACGCCTCCCAGGCCAGTTCCAGCAACACCCGTTGCTGGGGGTCGATCACCAGCGCCTCGTCCGGGCCGATGTCGAAGAACGCCGGGTCGAATCCCGAGGCGCCGGTGATGAAGCCGCCCTGGGACAGCAGACCGACGCCGGGCATCGCACTGTTCCAGGCGGCGAATCGGTCCAGGTTCCAGCCGCGATCGTCCGGGGCGGGCCCGATCGCGTCGCCGCCCGACACCAGCAGGTCCCACAACCGGTCCGGGGATTCGATGCCGCCCGGCAGCCGGCAGCTCATCCCGACCACGACCACCGGGTCGTCCTCGCCGTCGGGTTCCGCGCGGCGGTCGGCGATCGGGGCGGTCGAGCCGACGGGCTCGGCCGGGTCCCCGGTGAGCCGGGTGCGCAGGTGCTGGGCGAGGGCGGTGGGGGTGGGGTGGTCGTAGATCAGGCCGACCGGCAGGCGCAGACCGGTGGCGGCGGCGATCCGGTTGCGCAGGTCGACCGAACTGAGCGAGTCGAAGCCCAACTCGCGGAAGGGCCGACCGGGCGCGACCGCGTCGCCGGTGGGATGACCGAGCACGGCCGCGGCCTGCCCGCGCACGATGTCGAGCAGGATGCGGGTGCGCTCCGCGGGGGGTTCGCCGGCCAGCCGGGCGGCGAGTTGCGGGTCCTCGCTCCGGGTGGCGCCGACGGCGCGCCGCACCGGGGTACGGAGCAGGCCGCGATACAGCGGCGGCGGCGGATTGCCGGCGAGTTGCCGGGAGAGCGCGCCGAGGTCGGTCGGCAGCGGTACGAACAGCGCGGTGTCGGTGCGGATCGCGGCGTCCAGGATGGCCAGGCCGTCCGCACTGGAGAGGGTGCCGAAGCCGGCGTCGACCATCCGGTCCCGGCCCGTGGGCTCTATGCGCCGGGTCAGCTCGCTCAGTTCCGCCCACATGCCCCAGGCCAGTGACGTGCCGGGCAGGCCCTCGGCCCGGCGGCGGGCGGCCAGGGCGTCCAGGAAGGTGCTGGCGGCGGCGTAGTTGGCCTGGCCGGCGGTGCCGAGCACCCCGGCGGCCGAGGAGAACAGCACGAACGCGGCCAGGGGCGCGGCGCGGGTGAGTTCGTCCAGGTGCAGCGCGGCGTCCACCTTGGGCCGGAAGACCGCGGCGACGCGTTGTGGGGTCAGCGCGTCCAGGACGGCGTCGTCGAGGACGGCGGCGGCGTGCACGACCGCGGTGAGCGGGTGGGCCGCGGGCACGGCGGCCAACACCGCGGCGAGCGCGTCCCGATCGGCCGCGTCGCATTCGGCGACGGTGACTTGGCCTCCCGACTCGCCCAGTTCGGCGACGAGTTCGCGGGCACCGGGGGCATCCGCGCCGCGCCGGCTGAGCAACACCAGGTGCCGGATGCCGTGCCGGTGCACCAGGTGGCGGGCCACCAGCGCGCCGAGGGTGCCGGTGCCGCCGGTGATCAGCACGGTGCCGTTCGGGTCGAGCGGCGTGGGCTCCGCGGCGGGGGTGCCGGCGGCCCGGCCGAGCCGGGGCGCGAGCAGCCGGCCGGCGCGTACGGCCAGCCGGGGTTCCCCGGCCGCCAGGGCCGCGCGCAGCAGGTCGGCCGAGACGGGAGCGTCGGTGTCGAGCAGCACGACCCGACCGGGGTGTTCGGCGTCGGCCGAGCCGACCAGTCCCCACAGCGGCGAGCCGGCCAGGTCCGGAGCCTCGTCGGGGATCGCGGCGACCGCGGACCGGGTGAGCAGCACCAGGCGGCCGGCCGCGAGCGGTTCGTCGGCCAGGTACGCCCGCAGGAGTTCCAGCGTCGCGCCCGCGACGGTCTCGGGTCCGCAGTCCTCGACGACGACCGGGACGACGACGGTGTCCGGGACGCGGGCACCCGCGGCGACCGCCGCGGTCAGCGCGGCCAGATCGCGGTGCACGTACACCTCGGCGTCCGGATCGCGCAGCGCGGCGGACAGCCCGGCCCGGTCCGGGCCCTCGGCGAGCACCGCCCAGGTCCCGGGTACCGGCTCCGGCGCCACCGTCACCGGGGCCCACTCGACGGTGAACAGCGTGTCGCGCGGCAGGCCCGCGCCGGCCGTCGGCCCCGGGGCGGCCACCTGCTCGAACACCACCGGGCCGAGGTCGGCCAGTGGTTGCCCGGCCGCGTCGGCGAGCGTCACGGTGACCGTGCCGTCGGCGCCGGGACGCAGGTGCACCCGGGCGCTGTCGGCGCCGGTGGCGTGTACCGCGACGCGACCGAGCGAGGTGGGCAACAGGGTGTGCCCGGTGTCGTCCGCCGGCGCCGGGCGGGCCAGGTGCCAGGCCCGGAGCGCGGCGTCCAACAACGCGGGGTGGATGCGGTAGCCGCGCACCGCACCGGAGTCGGCGTCGAGCAGCACGTCGGCGAAAACCTCGTCGCCGCGCTGCCACAACCCGCGGATCACCGCCGGGTCGGACCCGCCGTCGGGCTCCGGCAGCGGCAGCGGGTCGGCGTCCCGGGGCGGCCAATCGTGGTCCGCGGCGGCGGCCGGGGGAGGCGACGCGGCGGTGAGGGCGGCGCTCGCGTGGCGGACCCAGCGGCCGTCCGCGACGGCGGGATGGCGGGCATGCACGGTCAGGGTGCGGCCGGCCCGGGCCGCGGTCACCTGGATGCGGGTGGCACCGTCCGCGGCCGGCACCGACGGCCGGTCCAGGGTCAGGTCCGCCACGCCGGCGTCGACCTCGTCGGCCGCGCGCACCGCCAACTCCGCCAGGGTGCCGGCGCCGAGCGTGGGCACCGCGCCGGCGCCGGCGCGCCCGAGCGGGTCGAGGGCGTCGACGGTGCCGGTGAGCACGACCGTGTCGTGGTCGGCCAACTCCACCGCGGCGCCCAGAATCGGATGGTCGGCCGGGTCCAGGCCCAGCGCGGCGGGTTCGGCCGTGTTCGGGCCGGGCGAGAGCCAGTAGCGGGCGCCCTGGAACGGATAGGTGGGCAGGGCGACATCCGCGGTGCCGATCCCGGCGAACAGCGGGCCGAGGTCGATCCGGGCGCCGCGGACCGCCGCCTCGCCCAGCGAGGTGCGAAAGCGCAGCAGCGAGTCGTCGTCGCGGCGCAGCGTCGCGACGACGGCGGCGTCCGCCTCGGCGTGCTCGGCGCACTCCTCGATGGCCGCCGTGAGCACCGGGTGCGGACCGACTTCGACGAAGACACCGTGCCCGCTCGCGAGCAGCGCGCGCACGCCCTCCTCCAGCAGCACGGTCCGGCGCAGATTGCGATACCAGTAGTCGGCGTCCAGCAGCGCCGTGTCGATCCAGTCGCCGGTGACGGTGGACCGGAACGGCACCGCGCAGGTGCGGGGCGTGATGTCCGCCAGGTCCGCGATCAGCCGGTCGCGCAGCGACTCCACCTGCGCGGAATGCGAGGCGTAGTCGACGGGGATCCGGCGCACCCGCACCTCGTCGGCCTCGCAGGACCGGACGAAAGCGTCGAGTTGCCCCGGCAGCCCGGAGACGACGGTGGAGCGGGGGCCGTTGTGGGCGGCGATCGACAACCGCAGGCCGGCGCGCTCGCAACGAGCCTGCACCTCGGCGACCGGCAGTGCCACCGACGCCATCCCGCCGTGTCCGGCCAAGGAGGCGGCGATGGCCCGGCTGCGCAGCGCGACGACCTTGGCGCCGTCCTCCAGCGACAGGGCGCCGGCCACGCAGGCCGCGGCGATCTCGCCCTGGGAGTGACCCAGGACGGCGGCCGGCCGCACGCCGTGGTCCTGCCACAGCCGGGCCAGCGAGACCAGTACCGCCCACAGGGCGGGTTGCACGAGGTCGACCCGGGCCAGAGCGGCCTCGTCGTCCAGCACCTCGGTCAACCGTCGGTCGATCCAGGGCGCGAGGGCCTGCTCGCACTCGGCGAGGTGCGCGGCGAACTCCGGGCTCTCGCGGCGCAGTCGGCCGGCCATCCCGGTCCACTGCGAGCCCTGGCCGGGGAAGACGAAGACCACCTTGCCGCGGACCACGGCGGGCCCCTCGACCAGCAGCGCGGACGCCGTGCCGGACTCCAGTGCGTGCAGCGGCTCGTGGGCTCGGTCCGAGTCCTCGACCAGGACGACCGCCCGGTGCTCGAAGGCGGTCCGGGTGCGGGCCAGGGCGGCGCCCACCCGCGCGGGGTCCGGCCGCGCCTCGCCGGCGCACCAGCGGGCCAGTTGTCCGGCCCGGGCCCGCAACGCCTGCGGGGTGGCCGCCGACAACAACCACGGCACCGGTCCGCGGCCGAGCGGCCCGGCCGGACGCTGCTCCGAGGGCTCGGCCGGCGGTGGGTCGTCCTGCGGATCGGCCTGTTCCAGGATGACGTGCGCGTTGGTGCCGCTGAGTCCGAACGAGGAGACCGCGGCGCGCCGCGGCCGGTCCACCGGCGGCCAGTCGCGGGCTTCGTCGGCGAGCCGGACCTCCCCGGCGGACCAGTCGATGTGCGGGGAGGGGGCGTCGACGTGCAGCGTGCGCGGCACGTGTGCGTGGCGCACCGCCAGGACGGTCTTGATCACCCCCGCGATGCCCGAAGCGGCCTGGGAGTGACCGATGTTGGACTTGATCGACCCCAGCCACAGCGGCCGTTGCGGGTCCCGGTCGCGGCCGTAGGTGGCCAGCAGGGCCTGGGCCTCGATCGGGTCGCCCAACGTGGTGCCGGTGCCGTGCGCCTCGACCACGTCGATCTGGTCGGGGGTGAGTCCGGCATCGGCCAGGGCGGCCCGGATGACGCGCTGCTGGGAGGGGCCGTTGGGGGCGGTCAGCCCGTTCGACGCGCCGTCCTGGTTGACCGCCGAACCCCGCAGTACGGCCAGCACCCGGCGGCCGTTGCGGCGCGCGTCGGAGAGTCGTTCGAGCAACAGCAGGCCGGCGCCCTCGGCCCAGGAGGTTCCGTCGGCCGCGGCGGCGAAGGGCTTGCAGCGGCTGTTCGGGGCCATCATGCCCTGGCTGCCGAACCCGAAGAAGATGCTCGCGGTGGACATCACGGTCACGCCGCCGGCCAGGGCCAACGAGCACTCGCCGGTGCGCAGCGCCTGGGCGGCCAGGTGCAGCGCGACAAGCGAGGAGGAGCAGGCGGTGTCCACGGTGACCGCGGGGCCCTCCAGTCCGTAGACGTAGGAGAGTCGGCCCGACATGACGCTGCCGGCGGTGCCGCTGACCAGATGGCCGGCCACCCCCTCGGGCAGTTCCGTGACGCCGGTGCCGTAACCGGTGGCCGTGGCGCCGATGAAGACGCCGGTCCGGCTGCGCTTCAACGAGGACGGCACGATGCCGACGCTTTCGAAGACCTCCCACGAGGTCTCCAGCAGGAGCCGCTGCTGGGGGTCCATCGCCAGCGCCTCGCGCGGCGCGATGCCGAACACGGCGGCGTCGAAACGGTCGGCGTGATCGATGAAACCGCCCTGCGGAAGCGCGCCGATGCCGATGCCGGTCGCGGCCAGGTCGAGCACCTGCTGCTTCCAGCCGCGATCGTCGGGCAGGTCCCCGATGGCGTCGGTGCCCTCGACGACCAGTCGCCACAGATCCTGCGGGTCGGCCACCGAGCCGGGGAAGCGGCAGCTCATGCCCACGATCGCGATCGGTTCACCGGCGCCGTCGGCCAGTTCCGCGTTGCGCGCGCTGAGCTGCTCGTTCCGGGCCTGCAGTTCCTCGTTCCGGGTCAACGACGCCCGGAGTGCCTCGACGAGCCGATCGGGGGAGGCGGTCACGCCGAACCCCGCTCGTCGCGGCGACGGGACGGGGCGGCGGCTCGGGCCGGCGGGTGTTCGGCCGGCCCGCGCATCGTCCCCCGTTCCGGCACCACACCCCGGGGGCGCGATTCGGTCACCCGTGCGGAAACAGTCGGAAAACGATGCATGGAGGACTCCCGTTTCGCCGACGGTGCCGGCGGACGATCACCACAGGACTGTCCTCAAGCTAATCGGCGCGATATCGGAACCCGACCCCATCTTTGGGCCGGGCAATCCCCTCATGCCCGGCGCGGACCCCCTACCGGGCCCGAACCGCGCTCGTCGAGCAACTCGCGGGCCCGGTGGGCGGCTCGGGCGACGAGCGACTCCAGGGCGCCCGCCGGGATCCCGGGCGGCGGCGTGATCCGCACCGACGGCACGGTGTCCGGCACCGGCGGCGGGTCGGCGGGCAACGGGTCGACCGGGCGGTACGCCTCCCGGGCGGCGACCCCCGGCGCGGCGGCCGGCGAGCCGGGTGCCCGGGTGCCCGGGTCCCGCGCCCGCAGGCCGTCCAGGAACGCCCGTTCGCCCCGCCCGCGGAGCAGCAACAACACGAACGGGTCGGCGTCCAGCAGCCAGGCCGCCTGGTAGCACAGCGCGGCGGCATGTCGGCAGGGCAACTCCCAGTCCGGGCAGTCGCAATCCGGATCCAGATCGCCGATGCCCGGGAGCAGCGGTACGTCCGCGTCCTCGGCCGCCGCGACCAGCTCCTGCGGCATGTCCCGGTCCAGGAGCGCGGCCAGATGCCCGGACTTGGCGGCCACCTGGTCGAGGAAACGATCCCACCGCGCGTCGGTGAGCCGCTCGATGTGCACGGCCGTCTCGTACTGCGACCCGTCCGCGTCGTGCACGGACGCGGCGATCCGACCCGGGCCGACGGTGATCGGGCCGACCCGACCGGAGCCGGCGTACGCGCGCCCCTTGCGCAGCGGCTCGCCGGAGAGCGCGGCCTCCTCCAGGGCGTCGGTCCAGGCGTGGCCCCACCAGGTGGTGCCCCTGGCACCGCGGCTGCGGCGTGGGGCGAACGCGGGGAAGACGCGGGCCGGTTCGGTGGTCATCGGCTGCTCCTGAGCTCGACCAGGTTCGCGAGTTCGGTGTCGGAGAGTTCGGTGAGTGCGGCCTCGCCGCCGGTGAGCACCGAGTCGGCCAGCGCCCGCTTGTCGCGCAACATCGCGGCGATCCGGTCCTCGATGGTGCCTTCGGCGATGAAGCGGTGCACCTGGACCGGCCGGGTCTGGCCGATCCGGTACGCGCGGTCGGTGGCCTGTTCCTCGACGGCCGGATTCCACCAGCGGTCGTAGTGCACGACATGGTCGGCCCGGGTGAGGTTGAGCCCGGTGCCGGCGGCCTTGAGCGAGAGCAGGAACACCGGTACCGCGCCGTCCTGGAAACGGGCCACCAGGGCGTCGCGGCGGGTCGGCGCGGTGCCGCCGTGCAGGAGTTGGTTGCCGATGCCGCGCCCGTCCAGGTGCTTGGCCAGCAGCCGGGCCATCGTGACGTACTGGGTGAAGACCAGGACCGAGCCGTCCTCGGCGAGGATCGTGTCGAGCAACTCGTCGAGCAGTTCGAGCTTGCCGGAGCGACCGTCGAGGCGGGGCTCGGGTTCCTTGAGGTATTGCGCGGGGTGGTTGCAGATCTGCTTGAGCCCGGTGAGCAGGCCGATGATGTGCCCACGTCGGGCCATGCCGGTGCTCTCCCGCAGTTCGGCCATCGCCTCGCGCACCGCCGCCTCGTACAGGCCGGCCTGCTCGCGGGTGAGCGACACCGGCTGGTCGGTTTCGGTCTTGGCGGGCAGTTCCGGCGCGATGCCCGGATCGCTCTTGCGCCGGCGGAGCAGGAACGGCGCGATCAGTCGGCCCAGTCGCTCGGCCGTGGGACCGTCCCGATCGGCCTCGACCGGCTTGACCCAGCGACGGCGGAACGCGGCCAGGCCGCCGAGCAGGCCGGGGGTGGTCCAGTCCAGGATCGCCCACAACTCGGACAGCCGGTTCTCCACCGGGGTGCCGGTGAGCGCGATCCGCGCCTGCGCGGGGATCGTGCGCAGCGCCTTGGCGGTGCCCGAGGTGTGGTTCTTGACGTGTTGCGCCTCGTCCGCGACCACCAGGCCCCACGCCACGTCGGCCAGCCGCGCCCGGTCCAGGCGCATCGTGCCGTAGGTGGTGAGCACGAAGCCGTCGACGAGGTCGTCCAGGGTGCGGCCGGTGCCGTGGAAGCGGCGCACCGGCGTGCCCGGCGCGAAGCGCTCGATCTCCCGCTGCCAGTTGCCCAGCAGCGATGCCGGGCAGACCACCAGGGTCGGCGCCGGGCCGGCCGGGTCGGCGCCGTCGAGCGCCGCGGCCCGCCGGTGCAGGTGCAGCGCGATCAGCGTGACGGTCTTGCCCAGGCCCATGTCGTCGGCCAGGCAACCGCCCAGACCCAGCGAGGTCATCCGGTCCAGCCAGCGTAGGCCGCGCAGTTGGTAGTCGCGCAGGGTCGCGGCGAGCGCCTTGGGTGCGGCGATCGGCTCGGCACCGCCGTCCGGATCGGCGAGCCGCTCGCGCAATTCGTCCAGCCACGCCGAGGTGCCCACCTCGATGCGCTTGCCGGCCACCTCGATGCCGCCGGTCAGCGCCGCGGTGAGCGCCTCGATCGGGGTGAGCGGCTTGATCGAGCGGTTGCGGGCCTTGGCGATCAGGGCCGGGTCGACCAGCACCCACCGGTCGCGCAGGCGCACCACGGGTCGGTGCGACTCGGCCAGCGCGTGCATCTCGGCGGCGGTCAACACCTGCTCTCCCAGGGCGAGTTGCCAGTCGAAGCCGAGTGGGGTGTCGCCGCCGAGGAAGGCGCGCAGGTCGCCGGGCGGCCCGTCGTGCGCGCCGACCACGGCCCGGGCGGTGAGATCGCGCACCAGGTCGCGCGGCCAGTGCACCTCGACCCCCGCCGCGGCCAGGCGCGCGGTGGCGGCGCCGAGCAGCGCGCCGAGGTCGTCGTCGCCGACCACCACCCGGTCCGGCACGCCGGCGTTCAACAGCGGCTCCAGCGCGGGCCACACCCGGGCGGCCCGACGCAGCGCGAGCAGCACGTCCAGCCGGGCCCGTTCGCCGAAGCGCGGGTCGGTGCCGGTCCACAGGGTGTCCGCGTCGATCACCGCGCTCGGATCGGCGAGCGAGTGCACCTGGACGATCGCCCGGAACGGCGCGTGTTCGATGTCGTGCGTCTCCAGCCGCAACGAGATCCGTACGCCGGTGTCGACGTCGGCGGCGATTCGATCCGACCAGGAGCGCAACTCGGGCAGCCGGTGCGGGTCGGTGGCGGCGAACGCGCCGGCGAGCCCGCCCCGCGGCGCGGCGGCGGTGCGCGGCATCGTGTCGGCGACCGCGTCCAGGAAGGCCCGGATCAACGGCGCCGCCTCCGGCAACAACGCGCCGCCCCCCGTCGGCATCGCCCGGGCCTCACCCGGCATCGCGTCGGCGAGCGCCCGCACCCGCTCCACGTCGGCGGCGTCCAGCGGCCCGGCCCGCCACGCGTCGTGGTCGCCGGGAGAGAGGCCGGGCAACATCCGGCCGCGGGCCACCAATTGCAGGGCGAGCACGGTGGCCGCCCCCCAGAACGCGGCGGCCGGGTGGGCGTCGGCGGTCCGGCGGGCCCGGGAGAGCAGCCGGACCGCGTCGGCGACCGGCACCAGGACGGCGGGGTGGACCTGCTCGGCGCCGTCGGCGTCGAGCACGGTGACGGTGTCGGTGCCGTCGGCGTGCGGCCAGAACGCGACGGCGCCGGCGCGGGGCGGGTCGGCCGGCGCGAAGGTGGCGGCGTGCCGGATCAGGTCGGTCGGGGCGTGCGTGCTGCGGGTGTCGATGTTCGCTACTCCTGCGGTGCGGGGGATTGCGCCGGGGCGACGGCCGGTGCGGGCCGGCGCGAGCGGATCAGGGTCTCGATGCCGTCCAGGACCAGACCCAGACCGAACTCGAAGCCCGCGTCGGGGGCCTCCTCGTAGCTGCCGGCGGCCCAGACCCGGGTGAGGGTGGGGAAGCGGGCGGGTTGGATGAGCCGTTCCAGATACGGCGTGCTCTCCGCCCACCAGTCCTCGTAGCCCACGCCGCTGGTGACCGCGTCCCGATTGACGTCGACGGCGACCTGGGTGATGCCGCGGACGTACGCGTCGACGAGCCCGACGACGTGGGTCATCTCGGCCTCGGTGAGGCCGAGATCGGCAACGGTGCGCAGCGCCGAATCGGCCCGGGCGGTGACCCGCGGGCCCATCAACAGCAGGCCGGGGCCCCACAGTTGCACCACCCACGGATGCCGCTGGGCGAGCGCGTGGTCGGCGCGCGCGTGCCGTTCCAGCGCGGTGCGCCAGTCGAGCCCGGCCGCGTCGGGCAGTGCGGACTCGCCGAGCACGGTGTCGAACATGACGTGCAGCAGTTCGGCCTTGCCCGGCACGTAGGTGTACAGCGACATGGTGCCCACGCCGAGTCGCTCGGCGACCGCGCGCATGGACAGCGCGCCGATCCCGTCGGCGTCGGCGATCTCCACGGCCGCCCGCACGATGCGATCCACGGTGAGCCCCTGCTTGGGGCCGCGGGTGGGTCCCTCGCCGGTGCGCCACAACAACGCGAGGGTGCGGGCCGGATCGGCGCGCCCACTCTTCTCTCGTGCCACGTACGTACCTTCTCCCGAAAACTCCGTAGAGCGTACGGTACGTCATCCGGAGTTGATCGACAAGCTTGATCGACCGGCTGATCGAAGGGCTGATCGAAGGGCTGATCGAACGGCGCCGCAAGCCCTCGGAAGTTCTTGCGCGCCAACTCCGTATGACGTACGGTACGGCGTACGAGACAACTTCGTATCTTGTACGGAGTCGGCTCGCGAACGCCTTCCCGTGCGGTTCGATCGAACGCGACGGGCGACACACGAAGGGGCCCACATGCCACTGGCGATCTCCGCCGAAGGTGTGACCAAGACGCGCGGCGCCACCCGGGCGCTGGACGGATTCGATCTGGAGGTGCCGACCGGCACGGTGCACGGGCTGCTCGGCCCCAACGGCGCGGGCAAGACCACGGCGGTGCGGATCCTGACCACGCTGCTGGGTCCGGACGGCGGACGGGCCGAGGTGGCCGGATTCGACGTGCTGCGAGACGCGGCGCGGGTGCGCACCCGGATCGGGCTGCTCGGGCAGTACGCCGCATTGGACGAGGTGCTCGGCGGACGGCAGAACCTGGAGATGTTCGGCCGGCTGTACCGCCTGGGCGCCCGCGCGGCCCGGGCCCGGGCGGACGAGTTGTTGGCGCGGTTCGCGCTGACCGACGTCGCCGAGCGCGCGGTGACCACCTACTCGGGCGGCATGCGTCGCCGGCTGGACCTGGCCGCGTCGCTGATCCAGGCACCCGAGGTGCTCTTCCTGGACGAGCCGACCACCGGGCTCGACCCGCGGGGCCGCACCGAGGTGTGGGAGGCGGTGCGCGAACTGGTCGCGGGCGGCACGACCGTGCTGCTGACCACGCAATACCTGGAGGAGGCGGATCGGCTCGCGGACACCGTCTCGGTGGTCGACCACGGCCGGGTGATCGCCCGCGGCACGCCCACCGAGCTCAAGTCCCGACTCGGCGGCGACCGGATCGACGTGGTGGTCCGCGAACCGCTCGACCTGAGCGCCGCGGCGACGATCCTGGCCGGCGTCGGCAACGGCAACCCGGAGGTCCGGGCCGACGAGCGCCGAGTGGGCATCGCGATCACCGATCGGGTGAGTGCGCTCACCGCCACCGTGCGGGCACTGCACGACGCCGGCATCGAGGCCGAGGACATCGCGCTGCGCCGACCCACCCTGGACGAGGTCTTCCTGACCATCACCGGCGTGCGCCGGGACGAACGACCGGTCGAGCGCGCGCACGGGTCGCGCCGGGCGGGCAGACCCGACACGGGCGACGCGAAGGAGGTGGCGGCATGAGCGCCGCGCTGCGCCGGGCCCTCCCGGACACTTGGACGCTGACCCGCCGTACCTTCGCGCACTGGGCCAGGCAGCCCGCGCCGGTGCTGGTCGGGCTGCTGTTCCCGGTGCTGATGGTGCTGATGTTCGGCTACCTGTTCGGCGGCGGGATGGACGTGCCGGGCGGTGGTGACTACCGCGAGTTCCTGTTGCCGGGCATGTTCGCGATGACGATGGTCTTCGGAATCGAATCCACCTTCACCGCGGTCGCCGGCGACGCGGCGCGCGGGGTCACCGACCGATTCCGGTCGATGCCGATGTCGCACTCGGCCGTGGTCGGCGGGCGGGTGCTCGCCGACATGGTGCACGCCGCCGTCGGGCTGGCGGTGCTGATCTGCTGCGGACTCGCGGTGGGTTGGCGGTGGCACGAGGGGCCCGCGCGAGCGGCGCTCGCCGTCGCGATGTTGCTGATGTTGCGGCTCGCGGTGTTGTGGCTGGGCATCTACCTGGCGCTGCGCGCCAAGGGGCCCGAGTCGGTCGCGGTCCTGCAGATCCTGGTCTGGCCGCTGGGCTTCCTGTCCAACGTGTTCGTCTCGCCCGACACGATGCCGGGTTGGCTGGGCACGGTGGCCGAGTGGAACCCGCTCTCCGCGAGCGCGGGCGCCGGCCGCGAACTGTTCGGCAATCCCGGCTGGTCCGGCGGCGGCTGGGTCGCCGATCACACGATCCTGATGGCCTTCGGCTGGCCGCTCGTGCTGATCGCCGTCTTCGCGCCGCTGTCGGTGCGACGGTATCGCGGACTCGGCCGCTGACCCGGGCGCCCGCCGAGGGTCCGCCGCTCGCCGGTTCGCGAGCGGCGGACCGTGCGGGCGGCGGATCGCGCGGCGCGGGCCGGAGTCGGTCAGGCCGTCCGGGCCCGTTCGGCGCAGGCCAACGCCGCCCGCAGGAACTCGGCGGTCGCCGAGTCCTCCGCCTTGACCAACTCGGCCGGCGTGCCCGCGAAGACGACCGTGCCACCGTGCTTGCCGCCACCGGGGCCCAGGTCGACCACGTGGTCGGCGCGCTTGACCACGTCCAGGTTGTGTTCGACCACCACCACCGTGTTGCCCGCGTCCACGAGCCGATCCAGCAGCCGGATCAGGGTGTCCACGTCGGACATGTGCAGGCCCGTGGTCGGCTCGTCGAGGATGTACACGCTGCCCGTCTTGTGCAGCTCGCTCGCCAGCTTGAGCCGCTGCAACTCGCCGCCGGAGAGCGAACTCAGTGGTTGTCCCAGGGTCAGATAGCCCAGGCCGACCGAGGCCAGCGACCGCACCCGAGTGCGCAGCGCCTCCTCGACGAAGTAGTCGATCGCCTCCTCGGCGGTCAACGCCAGCACGTCCACGATCGACCTGCCGCGCAGCGAGTACGCCAGGACCTCGTCGCGAAACCGCCGCCCCGCGCACGCCGTACAACGGGTGGTCACCGGATCCATGAAGGCCATGTCGGTGCGCACCACGCCACGCCCCTGGCATTGCGGGCAGCCGCCCAGCGAGTTGAACGAGAACAGCCCCGGATCCACGCCGTTGGCCTTCGCGAACAACCTGCGCAGCGGGTCCGCCACCCCGACATAGCTCGCCGGCGTCGAGCGGGAGGAGATCCCCACGCCCGACTGGTCGACCACCACCGCCGTCGGGTGTGCCGCGACCAGGACGTCCGAGATCAGCGTGCTCTTGCCGGAACCGGCCACCCCGGTGACCACGGTGAGCACGCCGGTGGGGATGTCCACGTCCACGTCGCGCAGGTTGTGCAGGTTCGCGCCGCGAATCTCCAGCACGCCGGTGGGCCGGCGAAAGTCCGGCTTGAGCGGGCCGGCCCGGCGCAGCGCCCGCCCGGTCGGCGAATCCGACACGCGCAACTCGGCGAAGCTGCCCTCGAACGTGACGGTGCCGCCGTGGATACCCGCCCCGGGCCCGACGTCCACGACATGGTCGGCGATCGCGATCACGTCCGGATCGTGCTCGACCACCAGCACGGTGTTGCCCTTGTCCCGCAGCCGGGTGAGCAGATCACCCAGCCGCACCACGTCGCGCGGATGCAGCCCCACGCTCGGCTCGTCGAAGATGTACGTCATCCCGGTCAGGCTCGACCCCAGGTAGCGCACCATCTTCAGCCGCTGCCCCTCACCGCCGGACACCGTCGAGGTGGGCCGATCCAGGTGCAGATAGCCGAGCCCGATCGCGACGATCCGCTCCAGCGCGAGCGCCGCGGGGCGAGCCACCCGGCGGGCGACCGGGTCGGCCAACCCGGTGAGCACCCCGACCAGGTCGCCGATCTCCATCGCCGCGTAGTCCGACAACGATTGCCCCTCGATCAGCGACGCGCGCGCCGCCTCGTTCAGTCGGGCACCCGCGCAGTCCGGGCACGCCCCCTCGGCGACGAACCGGGCGATCGTCTCGCGGCTCCGCTCGGCCAGCGCGGAGGTGTCGCGGTTGAGGTAGAGCCGGTTGAACCGGTCCACCAGCCCCTCGTAGTCGATGTGGTGCCGGCCGTTGCTGTTGACGATCTCCACCTTGGCGCCGGTGCCGTACAGGAACAGTCGCCACTGTTCGTCGGTGAACTCGCGGACCGGGACGTCGGTGGGGTAGAGGTCGTGGTTCGCGTACAACTGCCACTGCCAGCCGCCCACCGCGAACCCCGGGTGTCGGATCGCGCCGTCGCGGATCGCCAGGGACGGGTCGAGCAGCGCGTCCAGGTCCAGTCGGACGGTGCGCCCCAGCCCCTCGCAGGTCGGGCACATGCCGTTCGGGTCGTTGAACGAGTAGTGGTTGGCGGGCCCGGCCCCGGGTGTGCCGTGCCGGGAGAACAGCACCCGCAGCAGCGGGTGGATGTCGGTCATCGTGCCCACCGTGGACCGCGAGTTGCCGCCGACCGGGCGCTGGTCGACCACGATCGCGGTCGACAGGTTCTCGATCGTGTCCGCCGTGGGCCGCTCGTGCTTGGGCAGCCGGTTGCGGATGAACGTGGTGAACGTCTCGGCGAGTTGCCGCTGCGACTCGACCGCGATGGTGTCGAAGACGATCGACGACTTGCCCGAACCGGACACGCCGGTGAAGACGACGATCCGGTTCTTCGGGATGCGCAGCGACACGCCCTTGAGATTGTGTTCCCGGGCGCCGGTGATCACGATGTGGTCGTAGTCCATGTGGCCAACGTACGAAGGTGTCCCTGACAGGTGTTGTCAAGGATTTCGGAACGATTGCGCACTGCCCCCAGCAGTCGCGAACCGTCGTCGCCGACCGCGCGACGGCCGGGAAAGCGGTTGCGCCGCGCGGACCCGATCGAGCACCATCGCCGCCATGACGAACCTGGCGAAGACCACGCACACCACGAACCGAAAGGGCGGCGACCGCCCGGGCGCGTGACCGCCCCGACGCCGGCCGCCGAGCCGACCGACCCGCAACCTCGCCCGAGCACCGCGCCGTCGAGCCGGGCCGGGCACGACGCACCCCGCTTCGGCTACGGGGACGCGGCGCACCGAGCGATCGAGGCCGACCGCGACGGCCCGACGGCTCGCGAGATGTTCGCGCGCACCGCGGACCCGGACGCGGCAGTCCGGCTGCGCGCCCTGACGTTGTTGACCGACGTCGGCCACGACGGCGAGCGGTGGCCGGCCGCCGCCGACGTGGCCGCGCACCTGTCGACCGACCCCGACGAACGGGTCCGCCGCGCCGCCGCCTGGCTGCTCGCACACGTCGATCTCGACCGGGCGCTGCGCGCGGCGTACGAGCCGCCCGCCGACCCGGTGGCCGGCCTGGCGCTCGTGGAGGCCGCGCTCGGCCGCTGGGCTCGGGACGCGGACGCCGCCCGACTGGATCTGGCGGAGCACCTGCGCGAGCACCCGGACCCCGCCGTGCGGCTGCGCGCGGGGCTGGCGGCGCTCGCGCTGTGCGCACCCGAGCGCCACGACACCTGGGAGCGGGTGATCCGGGGTGCCCTGGCCTGGGCCGACCGGCTGGCCGGCCCGGGTTCGCGGGTCCGGTGGACCGCGGCCGAGTTGTTGGCCTCCGCGCTGGTGCGCGGCGGGCGTGCCGAGGCCGACTGGTACCTGTGGGCCGACCTGCTGATTCGTTCCCCGGACCCGGCGACGGCGCGGGTGGGCATCGGGTTCGGGTACCAGGCGATCCGCACCTGGCGGGCCGGACCGGCCCGACTGTGGCCGGCCCTCGGGCACGCGCTCGACCACCCGGACCCGGACGTACGAGCGGCCGCGGTGCACACGATCGGCCGTTCCACCCACGCCACCCGCAGCGCCGCGAACGCGCTCGCGCGACTGACCGCGGATGCGATCGTGGGCCTGCCGGCCGCCGCCGCCCTGGCCCGGGAGGGCGATCGCCGGGCCCTGCCGACGGTGCGCGCGGTGCTGGCCACGACGGCCACGGACACGACGCACCCCGGACTGGCGCGGGCCGCGGCCGGCTTCGCCGACGACCCGTCGGCTCCCCTGCGCGACGCCGCACTCGGCCGGTTGGCCGGGCACGACGCCGCCGCCTGCGTACGCTCGCTCCGCGAGCGCGGCTGCCTGCTGCCCGCGGCGCTGGCCGCACTGAACCCCGGCCTACCGGGCGCGGCCGCGGCGGTGCCCGCGCTGATCGCGGCGTTGGCCGACGTGACGAGCGTCGAGGCGCACACCTGGCCGCGCGGCCGGCTCGCGCAACTGCTGGGCGAGTTCGGCCCGGCGGCCGGCGATGCCGTACCGCTGCTCGAACGCCTGGCCGCCGACGCCCCCGAGCGGCACGTGGCCCTGGCGCTGATCCGGATCACCGGCGACCGCGCGCTCGCGGAGGCTCGCCTGGACGCGCTCGGACCCGCGGTCCGACGTCCACGTCAGGCCGTGGTCCTGCTCGACTGGCTCGTGGACCACGGCGGCCTGAACGCACGCCACTCCGCCGAACTGTGGTCGCTGGCGGCGGACCCGACCCGGACCTACGGGCCGGTCCTGGTTCCGCTGTGGCGGCACGCCGGGGAGGCCGCCCTGCCGGTCCTGCTCGCGGCGCTGCCGCAGTTGTTGGAGGCCGACGTCTACGGATCGTTCGTCTACCGCCTGCTCGGGGACATGGGCGCGGCGGCGGCGCCGATCCTGCCCGCCCTGGACTCGATCATCGACCGTCGCGAACGGGCGCCCGGGCCGGACGAGGACGACGACGAGGTCATCCGCGACGAGCGGTTGGTCCAGCGGGCCCGGGCGGCGCGGGCCCGGATCCTCGCGGCTGTTGCCAGTAGTACGCAACTGCTGGGTGCCGGCAACTAAGCTCGTGCCATGACCGCTTCACCCATCGTCCTCGGCATCGAATCGTCCTGCGACGAGACCGGCGTCGGCCTGGTCCGGGACGGCCGGCTGCTCGGCCACGCGGTGGCCACGAGCATGGCCGAGCACGCCCGATTCGGCGGCGTGGTGCCGGAGATCGCGGCCCGCGCCCACGTGCACGCGCTCACCCCCACCGTGCGGGCCGCACTGGACTCGGCCGGGCTGCGTCGGCGCGACATCGGCGCGGTCGCGGTGACCACCGGACCCGGCCTGGCCACCGCTCTCCAGGTCGGCGTGGCCGCCGCCAAGGGCTTCGCGCTCGCGCTGGACGTGCCCCTGTACGGCGTGCACCACCTGGCCGGACACGTCGCGGCCGACACCCTCGAACACGGCCCGTTGCCCGACCCGTGCGTGGTGCTGATCGTCTCCGGCGGCCACACCTCGCTGCTGCTCGTGCGCGACTTCGCCCGCGACCCGATCGTCCACCTCGGCGACACCCTCGACGACGCGGCGGGCGAGTGTTTCGACAAGGTGGCCCGGGTGTTCGGCCTGCCCTACCCGGGCGGACCGGCGATCGACCGGGCCGCGCGCGAGGGCGACCCGAACGCCGTCGCCTTCCCGCGCGGACTCACCGGCCCGCGCGACGACCCGTACGCGTTCTCCTTCTCCGGCCTCAAGTCCGCCGCCGCCCGCTGGGCCGAGCGCTCGCGGGCCGGCGGCGGCACGTTGCCGGTCGCCGACGGCGCCGCCGCGCTCCAGGAGGCGGTGGCCGACGTACTGACCAGCAAGGCCGTCGCCGCGTGCACCGCGCACGACGTGCGCACCCTGGTCGTGGTCGGCGGGGTCGCGGCCAACTCCCGGGTGCGCTCGCTCGCGGCCGAACGCTGCGCCGCGGCGGGCATCACGCTGCGGGTGCCGCCGCCCCGGCTGTGCACCGACAACGGCGCGATGATCGCCGCCGTCGGCGACCTGCTGATCCGGGCCGGCAAGGCGCCTGCTCCGCTCGACGTGTCCATCGACCCGTCCGCACCCCTGGAGTACGCGTGCCTGCACCCCGTGGCGACACCCACCCGGGCGGCCGGATGAACCCGAACATCCGCCGCTTCACCGCCGCCGACCTCACCCGGTACACGGCCGGCATCCGAGCCGTCTACGCCGAGGCGTTCGCCGAACCGCCGTGGCACGAGGGTCCGGAACAGGCCGTCGAATACGCGCGACGGCTCGCCGCGGACACCGGTCGACCGGGCTTCGTGGGCGCGATCGCGGTGGCCGAACACACCGGCGCCGTGCTCGGGTTCGCGACCGGTTGGACCACCGCGACACCGATGCCCACGAGCCGCTCGTACGGCGACGTGGCCCCGGCCCTGGGCCCGGCGCGGACCGCGGCGTGGCTGTGCGGTGCGCGAGAGGTGGACGAACTCGCGGTCGGCGGCCTGGCCCGCGGCACCGGCACCGCCGCCGCGCTGCTGAACGCGGTGACGGCGGATGTGCCCGACGGCCGGTGTTGGCTGCTCACCTCGACCCGGGCCGAACCGGCGCTGCGTTTCTACGCCCGGCAGGGTTGGCGCCGCGTCGCCCACACCGAGTCGCCGGACACCGCGCTGCTGCTGCACCCTCGGCATCCGGCTCCCGACGGGCCGGCGTCGCCGCCTCAGGGCGTGTAGCGCAACATCCAGTCGTTGTCCGCGTTGCGACCGAACTCGGGATCGTTGGGCGGATCGGCCGGGAGTTCCTCGACCTGGTCGGCCGCCGCGACCCGCTCGGGCAGCTTGCCCCAACGGGCGGCCCGATCGGCCTGCTCGACGCCCTCGCCGGCGGATTCCTTCGGCTGCTGCCGCTCACGCTGTTCTTCGATGTCCATGAGCCCCTGCCCTGTCCGAGCCGTGCACCTTGACGCCCCAACGGTAGCGCTCTTCGCCGCGGGGATACTGGGACCGTGTACGCCGAACGTCGTTCCCGCCTGGCACCGCTGACCGTCTGGACCCGCACGGTCGAGGTCGCCGGATCCGAACGGGTGCTGCCGGACGGCTGCATGGACCTGATCTGGTCCGGCGAGCAACTGATCGTGGCCGGCCCCGACACCCTCGCGCACGCGGTCGAGAACACGCCGGGGGCCCGCTACGCGGCGGTGCGCTGCGTGCCCGGGATCGGGCCCGCGCTGTTCGGGCTGCCGGCCGACACGCTGCGCGATCGACGGGTCCCGCTGGCCGATGTGTGGGGCGAGCGCGCGGTGCGGGTGCTGACCGAACGCATCGCCGGCGCCGCCGATCCGGCCGCCTTCCTCGAACGGCTGGCCGCCGAGCGGCTGCGCGACCACGACGCCGACGCGGCCCGCTTCGCCGACGCGGTGGTCGGCGAACTGCGGGCCGGCGCCGACATCGCCGCGATCGCCGCCGAGGTCAATCTGAGTGAGCGCCAACTCCACCGGCGCTCGCTCACCGCGTTCGGCTACGGGCCCAAGACGCTGGGCCGGGTGCTGCGCCTGGACCGCGCGCTGGACCTGGCCCGCGGCGGGCTGCCGGCCGCCCGGGTCGCCGCGGACGCCGGCTACGCGGACCAGGCCCACTTCGCCCGCGACGTCAAGGCCCTGGCCGGCGTCCCGCTGCGGACCCTGCTGTCGGGCTGACGCGCTACGGAGCCTGCTTCGGCAGCGGCGCGAGCAGGTCCACGGCGTTCCCGTCCGGGTCGTGCAGGACCGCGTACCGCTGCTCCCAGAACGCGTCCCACGGCGCCAGATATCCGGTGTGCCCGGCCGCGACCAGCTCGCCGTAGACCCGGTCCACGTCGGCCGGATCGGTGAACGCGAAGGCCAGCGAGGCCCGGTGGTCGCCGGTCGGCGCGGTCCACCCGGGGGCGAACGAGCGGACCGTCTCGACCGTGTCCAGCACCAACAGCGGCCCGTCGGGCAACGACACCTCGACATGCGGGAGCGCGTCGTGCTCGGCGGGGATGTCCAGGCCGAGCGCCCGGTAGAACGCGAGCGACGCGGCCATGTCGGCGACCACGAGCCCGATGAAGTGGAAACGAAACGCACGAGAAGTCATACCCGCACGCTAGCCGGCCCCGTGGTCGCGTTCTTGAACGAATCGGACGTGTCCGCCGGCGTGTCGGGCCGGCCGCACGCGCCGGACGGGTGCCCGGCGTCGCTCAGCCGCGCTCTCGGCGGGCCGCCGTCAGGGCGAGCAACGTGGTCGCCGCGGCCAGGGCACCGCCGAACCACAACACCGCCGACGTGGCCACGGCGTCCACCGTGATGCCGCCGAGCAACGAGCCGAGCGCGATCGCGACCTGGAACCCGGTGACGAACACCGCGGACGCCGCCTCGGGCGCGTCCGGGGCCGACCGCGACATCCACGCCTGCAGGCCCACCGGTACCGCGCCGTAGGCGAGGCCCCAGACGAGCATCGCCGTCACGGTGCCCGGCGTCCGGGGCCCGGACAGCGCGAGCAGCACCATCGAGCAGGCGAGCAGCCCGGCCGCGACCGCGAGCGTGCCGTACGCGGCGCGCCCGATGTACGCGCCGGCCACGAAGTTGCCCAGCACACCCGCCACGCCGTAGCCGAACAGCAGCCCGCCGATCGGTCCCGGCCCCAGGTCGCCGACCTGCTCCAGGATCGGCCGGATGTAGGTGTAGGCGCCGAAGTGGCCGGCGATCACCAGGACCAGTCCGGCGGTGCCGATGAGTACGGTGCGTCGACCCAACAGCGCGCCCAGCTCGCGTGGTCGCACGGCCCGCTCGGCGGGCAGCGGTGGCAACAACACGAGCAGGACGATCAGGACGAGGGCGGCGAGCCCCGCCATCACCGCGAACGCGACGCGCCACCCGGCCCATTCGCCGATCATCGTGCCGATCGGCACCGCGATCACCGAGGCCATCGAGACCCCGCCGAAGATCACCGCGGCGGCCCGGCCGACCGATCGGGCGGGCACCAGGCGCACCGGCAGGCTCGCGCCGATCGCCCAGAAGCCGCCGATGGCGGCGCCCACGAGCAGGCGGGCCACCAGCAGGGTGGCGAAGTTCGGCGCCAACGCACTGATCGTGTTGGCGGCGAGCAGCACGAGCATCATCGCCGCCAGGACGATCCGCCGGTCCACCCGACCGGCGGCGACCAGTACGAGCGGCGCGGCGAGGCCGGCCACCACCGCGGCCGGCGTCATGGCCAGGCCGGTGGTGCCCTCGGATACGTGCAGGCCCTGCGAGATCGGGGTGAGCAGGCCGACCGGGAGCATCTCGGTGCCGACCACGGTGAAGGTGCCTGCGGCGATGGTCGTGACGGCGAGCCAGGAGCGGGCGCCGGCGGTCTCGGGAGCGGAAGCGGGCTCGTCGTGGGGTCCGGGGTCGGGGGCGGACGCAGCGGTGGAGGCGGTGTCGACGACTGGGTTGGGCATGCCGCTCAGCCTGGCCGGCGCACCGGGCCCCCGACAACGGCCAAGATCGCATGCGAGCACAAGCCTCGCTTATGCTCGCAGGTCGAAGTCCGGTGCCCGGCCGAGCACGCACCCCGTGTGGGCGGCTTCGGGGGTGCCCGAGGGGGAGGAGAGTGCGGATGAGCGTGGAGTTCCGCGAGTTGGAGTGCTTCGTCGTACTGAGCGAGGAACTGCATTTCACCCGTACCGCCGCGCGGCTCTACACGTCGCAGGCCCGGGTCAGTCAACTGTTGCGGCAACTGGAGGAGCGGATCGGCACCCGGCTGTTCGAGCGCAACAGCCGCCGGGTCCGGCTCACTTCGCAGGGCGAGCTGTTCCTGGCCGAGGTCCGGCCCGCGTACGGCGCGATGGTCGACGCGGTCGACCGGGCCCGGGCCCGCGCCCGCGGCATCGAGGGAGTGTTGCGGATCGGCTTCGTCGGCACGCCCTACGGCACCCTGCTGGACCTGGTCGGCGACTTCCGGGCCGGTCATCCCCAGGCGCGCGCCGACCTGGTCGAGACCCCGCTGTCGGATCCGTTCGGCCCGCTGTTGCGCGGCGAGATCGACGCGGCGTTCGTGACCCTGCCGGTGGTCGACCCGGCGCTGCGCACCGGCCCGGTGATCGCCGTCGACCCGCTCGTGCTCGGGGTCTCCACCCGTCACCCGCTCGCGGCGCGGGACCTGGTGGACGCCGAGGAGTTGGCCGAGTGCCTGTTCGTGGACATCGCCGGCCCCGCGCCCGCGCGTTGGCGCGAGCTCCAGTCGCCGACGGCCACGCCGGGTGGCCGGGAGATCACCCACGGACCGGGTGCCGGCACCCTTCAGGAGGCGTTGTCGTTGATCGCCGCCGACCTGGGGGTACTGCTGTTCTGCGCGCAGTTCGCCGGTTACAACGGGCGACCCGACGTGGCGTTCGTACCGGTCACCGGCCTGCCCGAGTCGGCCGTCACGCTCGCCTGGCGCGCCGGGCAGGAGACGAATCTGCTGCGCTCCTTCGTCGCCGCGTCGACCCGACTGTCGACGCGGGCCGCCTGAACCGGTCGCGACCGGGTCGACTCGGCGGCGCCGGAACATGACGATCCATCGACAAAACGACGTCGTCGACGGGGTCGAGTCGGGTCGGCCCCGCCCCCGGGCCGCAGTGCCGCCCCGGGGGCATACCGTGAGGTCGTCAACCCGTCTCGGACCGAAGGACCTGGTCATGCCGCTGCTCACGATCAAGTCTGAAGGTGAGGTCGAGATCGAGGTCCGTCGCTCACGCTTCCTGTGCGCCGTCGCGCGCGTGGGCGACGACGCCGCGGCGCAGGCGTTCCTGGCGCGCCGCCGGGCGCTGCATCCGTCCGCGCGGCACAACTGCTCGGCCTGGATCGCGGGCGGTCAGGAAAAGGGCTACGACGACGGCGAACCGTCCGGCACGGCCGGTGCGCCGATGCTCCAGGTGCTCCGGCGCCGCGAACTCACCGGGACGGTCGCGGTGGTGACCCGCTACTTCGGTGGCATCATGCTCGGCGCCGGCGGCCTGATCAGGGCGTACGGCTCGGCGGTCACCGAGGCGGTGGACACCGTGGGAGTGGTCGAACTGCGGCCGATGCTGGTGCTGACCGTCGACGTCGACCACACCCACGCCGGCCGGCTGGAGAACGACCTGCGCGGGCTCGGCCACCAGGTCCGCGACATCCGCTACGGCGCCGAGGTGGCGATCGACGTGTGTGTGCCGGAGCCGGACCGGGAGCGTTTCACCGCCCGACTGACCGACCTGACCGGCGGCCGGGCGAGCGCCCGGGAGACGGGGCGCACTTTTGTCGAGGTGGACGCTCCCCGAAACACTTCCTGACGTACTTCTTGCGCCGGTGCGCCCCAAAGCCGGTTGAAACGCTTCCCAGGTCGGAACACCAAGGGGTGTATGGGTGCTCGCGCGGGGGCTGCGGGAAATGAGGAAGTGATGACGGCTGGATACGACGAGAAGTCGGCGACCGACCAGGCGGAGGTCGTCCGGGTGGTGCGCGAGCGGGTGATCAAGGCTCGTGCGGTGTTGTCCGAGGCCAGTGCCGCGCATGATACGAACGCACTGTCGCCCGCGCTGGACGAACTGGAAGACGCGCTGCACGCCGCCCGCGAATACGGCGTGACGGTCCCACCACCGGCGGACGGCGCCTGACCCGCGCGCCGGGTCGGCTCAGGGGTTCTCGTGCAACCCCGCGTCGGCCGGCCCGACGACGAAGCGGGTGAAACGTACGCGCAGACCCGCGCGTTCCGGCGAGCAACAGAACGGCCCGGCGAACGCATCCGCGTCCCGGGCCAACGGCGCCAGTCGGATGGTGCGCCACGGGTCGTCCTCGGCGCGCGCCCGAATGGTGAGCGCGTCGCCGGCTCGGCTGACCCGGACGGTGACCGACCGGCCCGCCCACTCGGGCACCGGCGCGATCGACCAGTCGGACATCTCCCGGGTGACCACGGCGCCCACGTGCAACGCGCCGTCGGTGACCTCGACGCCGGCCTTGACCCAGGTCCGCTCGTCCACGCGGACGAACAGGCCGGCCTGGTCGTAGAGCGTGTCGAAGTCGCCGTCGAAGGTCACCTCCACCGAGGTGTCCGGGGCGAGTTCGGTCAGCAGCGCGCTGCCGGTGTCCCGGGTGAAGCCGTACGAGGTCTGTCGCCAGAAGTCGGCGCCGGCGTGCGGCGTCACCACGAGCGCGGCGCCGACCCGTCGGGCCGCGGCGGGCGGGTTGAGCCAGTGTGCGTCGTCCCAGTCCACATCCTCGGTGCTCATCCACCGAGCGTAGTGCGGGCCGCCGAGACGACGGCGGCGGACTCGGAGCGTTCGGGCGCGGAACGCTCCTCGCCGCCGACATCGCCTCGGTGGCCCGACGGACGGTCGGATCGGCCCGAGTCGGACCGACCCCGCGTCAGATCGACCTGTGCATGCCACCGTCGACGATGTAGTCGACACCCATGATGTTCGCGGCCCGCTCCGAGGCCAGGAACAGCACCACGTCGGCGACCTCCTGCGGTTCGGAGACGCGGCCGGTGAGCACCCCCATCGCCTGCGGCAACACCTCGTCCATGAACACCTGCGCGGTGGTCCCGGCGGACGCGGCCATCAGGTCCGCGAACTGCCCCGGGGCGGTCCACAGCGGGGTGCGCACCGGACCGGGCGAGACGGTGTTGACCCGCACGCCCTGCGGGCCGAACTGCTCGGCCAGCGACTTCGAGTACGAGCTGAGCGCGGCCTTGGAGGCCGAGTAGTGCACCAGCGACGCGGACGGCAGGTGACTGTTCAGCGAGCTGATGGTGACCACCGCGCCGCCGCCCCGGGCCAGGATGGCCGGCATCGCGGCCGTGGTCGCGCGCACCGCGCTGAACAGGTTGATGTCGAAGATCCGCCGCCACTCGGCGTCTTCGACCTCGATGATCGAGGGGGTCGGCGCGCCGGTGCCGACGTTGTTGACGAGTACGTCCAGCCCGCCGTGCGCGTCGACGGCGACCTGGACCAACTCGGCCGGACCGTCCGGGCGAGTCAGGTCCACGGCCACCGGGAGTACGTCGAACTCCTCGCGCAGCGCCGCCAGTTCGGGGGTGACGGTGCGGCTGCCGGCGACCACTCGGGCGCCCTCCTCGGCGAAGCCGCGCACGATCGCCAGGCCGATGCCCTTGCTGCCACCGGTGACCACGACGACCTTGTTCTTCAGGTTCAAGTTCATGGCTCAATCATTGCTTCGCGGAAAACTCATTGCTGGCGGAAAATCGCCGTCGCGTTCCGGGAGGCAAGCGCGAGCGGGGGCACGTGCCGAGGGTGCGTGGGAGGGCCGACGAGTCGGCCGGTACGTGGCGTCCCACCGCATCAGCCGGGTCGGCTCGCGGTGAATGCCGCGTCGAGCAGGGCGCCGGTCTCGGCGATCGCGGTGGACAGTGTCGAGGGGGTCAGCCGGGAGACGATCTCGTCGACGCCGCGCAGGCCCGCCCGATCCACCAGCGTCTTCTCGTTGGTCACCCACTCGCCGCGGCCGGCCGACACCGCGTGTGCCGCCTCGCAGGTCGCGCGGCCGATCGCGCCCGCCACGTCGGTGAGACGGCCCCGGTCGGCATGCGCCCGGTCCGCGTAGTCCAGGGTCAGCCGCGCGTCGTTGCTCCACCGGGTGTGCCCGGCCCGGCGCAGCGCCTGCGGGTAGGAGGGGCGCGGCAGTTCGCCGAACAGCACCCGGTTGACCGCGAGTTCGGCCACCACCAGGTAGGTGGGCACGCCGGCCAGGTGGAACAGCAGCCGTTCGACCTCGAACCGGCCCTCCCGGGCATCGGCCAACCGCCGCTGCACGTCCGCGAGTTCGCGGTAGTGCAGGTCGACCGCCCGGTCCTGGACGGTCAACCAGGCGCCGCCGTTGAAGACCCCGCCGCCCCACGCGCCGAACTCGGAGACCTCGCCCGGCCAGCCCAGGCCGCGGACCGCGTCCGGGGTGAACCCGTCCCGGTAGTAGACCGAGAAGTCCCAGTCGCTGTCCGGGCGATGGGTGCCCTGGGCGCGCGATCCGCCGAGTGCGACGGCCGCGACGCCGGGCAGCGCGGCCAGTCGTTCCGTGACGTGGGTGGTGAAGGATGCGTCACTGGTCATGATCGCAGGCTATCTCGCCCCCGGACCGGATCGGCGCAGCCCCACGGGGGCCGGCCGCCGCCGATCGGGCCCGGGGGCCGCGTCGGTCAGGGACGCAGGTAGCCGCGGGCGACCGCCTCGTCGATCAGTTCCAGCGTGTAGGTCCACAACGACGGCGAGCCGTCCGCGATCGTGCTGCCCTGCTTGGCCAGCACCTCCGTGCGGGTGAGGTCGTACTCGCGCCAGGTGCCGCCCTCGGTGTGGAAGTTGAGCAGGCACGGTTGGAACCGGTCGACCGCCTTGGCGAAGCGGGCGTCCGGGGTTTCGCGGGCCTCGAATTCCTCCCACAGCGCCTGTAGTTGCTTGCCCTGCTCGGCGGGCAGCAGGCCGAAGATCCGGGCCGCGCCCCGCTGCTCGCGCTCGGCCTGGTCCGCCTCGGCGACCGTGTCGTAGTAGAAGGTGTCGCCCGCGTCGATCTCGACCAGGTCGTGGATGAGCAACATCCGGGTCACCCGCGCGACGTCCACCTCGGTCGCGGCGTGCTCGGCCAGGGTGCCCGCGAGCATGGCCAGGTGCCACGAGTGCTCCGCGGTGTTCTCGCGTCGCGACGCGTCCGCGATCAGGTTGCGCCGGACCACGCCCTTGAGCCGGTCGATCTCCAGGACGAAGCCGATCTGCGCGGCCAGGTGCGCGTCGGTGGGTGGGAACAGCGGGACACCGGACAAGGCGACTCCTCGGTCGAACGATCGGGCGGCGTCCGGATCGTCGCACCCCCACCCGCCCGGGCGGCGGCCGGCAGTCGACCGCCGCCGGCGCGCGGCGCGGCGAAGATCGCGGACACCTCCACGATATGCAATGCGCTTGGGCCGACCCGGCCCCGGTGGGGTCGAGCCGACACCCGAGCCCGCGGAGCTAACGCAACTTGGTCAGCAGGGCGGGGAGGTCGGCCAACGCGCCCTCGACGATCGCGGTCGCCATCGGCGCGAACGCGGCGATGTCGGTGCCGGCCCAGTCGATCGGGCCCTGCGGCGGCTCCGGGTCGTACTCGATGCCCAATTGGATCGAGCGGGCCACGTCGGCGCCCGCGATCCGCTCGACCACGTGCAGCGCCATGTCGATGCCGGCGGACACCCCGGCGGCGGTGATCACGTCGCCGTCCTCGACCCAGCGCTCGGCGACCGGTTCGGCACCGAAGGCGGTCAGCCGGTCCCGGAACAACCAGTGGCTGGTGGCCCGGCGGCCGGCCAGCAGTCCCGCCTCGCCGAGGATCAGCGAACCCGTGCACACCGAGGTGGTCCAGGTCGCGGCGGCGGACGCGGTCCGCACGTAGTCGAGCAGCGCGGTGTCGGCGAGCGCGCGCAGGGTCGCCTGCTCGCCGCCGGGCACGCACAGCAGGTAGGGCGCGGGCACCTCGGCGAAGGTGCGGTCGGCGGCCACCCGCAACGGGGCATCGGTGGGCATCGGGTCGGTGTGCGCGCCGACCACGCTCACCTCGTAGTCGGTGCCGAACCGGCTCAGGCTGGTGAACACCTCCAGCGGACCGACCAGGTCCAGCAGGGTCAGGCCCGGATACAGCAGGAAGGCGATGGTCTTGGGCGCGGGAGCGGCGGTGTCGTGCTCGGCGAATGAGGTCATGGGCCGACCCTCGCGCGTGCGCGCCGGGGGCACGAGGACGATGTCCGGATCCTTGTGATCCCGGTCCTTCGGACACTAGGTTTTCGGGTCATGGACCTCCGCCCGGACGCGCGCCGGATGATCGTGGTCGGCTACCCGGACTCCGCGCTGCTGGACATCGCGTGTGTCACCGAGACGTTGGCCACCGCCAACACGCTCGGCGCCGACCCGCCGTACGACATCCGGCTGGCCGGTCTCGGCGGCCGGCCGCTGCCGTGCTCCGGCGGCTTCGAGCTGACCCCGCACGTTCCGCTGGAGCATGTGGTGGGCCCGGTGGACACGCTGCTGATCTGTGGTGGACAGGGCCATGAGCGGGCCGCCCGGGACGAGCGCTTTGTCGGCCATGTGCGGCGCGCGGCCGGGCCGGCGCGCCGGGTGGCATCGGTGTGCACGGGTGCCTCGGTACTGGCCGCGACCGGGCTGCTGGACGGCCGACGGGCCACCACGCACTGGGCGTACGCCCGGCAACTGGCCGCCGACCGGCCCGCCGTCACGGTGGACGCGGCCCCGCTGTTCATTCGGGACGGCCGGATCTCCACGTCGGCCGGGGTGACCGCGGCGCTCGACCTGACGTTGTCCTTCGTCGAGGAGGATCACGGCCCGGAACTGGCCAGGCACACCGCGCGCGGCCTGGTCACCTATCTGCAACGGCCGGGCAATCAGGCCCAGGTGTCCATGTTCGTGGCCGCGCCGGCCCCCGAACATCCGCTGGTGCGGCGGGCGATGGCCTACGTGACGGGCAACTTGGAGGCCGACCTGAGCACTGCCGCACTGGCCCGCGAGGTGGGCGTCGGGGCCCGGCACCTGTCCCGGCTCTTCCGGCTCGAACCGGGCACCTCGCCGGCGCGCCATGTGCGGGTGACCCGGACCGAGGCCGCGGCCCGGCTGCTGGTGTCCACCCGACTGCCGCTGAGCGCGATCGCGCGCCGGTGCGGTTTCGGCACGACCGAGACGCTGCGGTCGGCCTTCGCCGAGTTGTACGCGTGCTCGCCGTCGGCCTATCGGCGATCCGCGGGCGCCGCGGTCGGGCCGTCGGCATCGGCCGCCGCCGCGCCCTCGGGCACGATGTAGTCGCGGATCAGGCGTTCGGCGTCGCGTACCAGCGGACGGAAGACCTTGTATCGCGACAGCGTGATCACCCGCTCCACCATCGGCGTGGTGCGGGCGACGAACGCGCGCGACTTGGCGCAATCGGGCGAGCGGTCGTAGACCCAGAAGAGCACGATGCCCATCAGGTGCAGCCACAACAACTCGGGCAACAACTCGGCGAGTTCGTCGTCGATCCGGAGCGAGGAGCCGCGCAGCACCTCGGCGAACAACGTGGTGACCTGGGCGCGGATCGGATAGGACTCGGCGGAGAACGGGCTGAGCGGGCTCTCCGGGTCCGCGGCGTTGCGGAAGAACTGCACCGCGAACGCGTGATAGGGCTCGGCGACGTCCAACCACGCGGAGAGCACCACCTGGAGCCGCTCGCCGAAGTCGCGGACACCGCGCAGGTCCTGCCGGCACCGGTCGACGTGCTCGTGGGTGACCTGATCGTAGAAACCGTGGATGAGGTGTTCTTTGGAGCCGAAGTAGTAGTAGGCGTTGCCGACCGAGACGCCGGACTCCTGGGCGATGGCCCGCATGGTGGTCTTGTCGTAGCCGCGCTCGCGGAACAGCCGCAGCGCGGTCTCCAGGATCAGAGACCGCGTCTGCTCGCTCTTGCCGGGGCGACCACCCCGGTCCGGCGGGTCGCCCTTGCCGGCCGGGGTCGATGCGTCGGTGTCTTCCACGTGCTCCACGACAGGCAAGGTTAGTGCGCGATCTCGCACCGGTCGTCACACGCGACCACCGTCCAGGGTTCCCGGTAGGGGTCGGCGTAGGGATAGGGCGGCAGGGGTTCGCGGCGGCTGACCGCCCGGATCCGGGCCGCGGCCAGTACGGCGGCGCGGGCCATCGGCATGCCCACGGGGGTGGCGAGCCGGCGGGACAGGCCGCGATAGGCGCGCAGTGCCCACAACACGGTGATCCACGCGGCGGCGCCCGACCACACCTCGCCGCCACCGCCCACGACGGTCAGTTCGCGCACGGTCGCGGGGTGGTCGAGTTCGGGGAAACGGTTGTGTGCCCGGGGCGAGTCGGCCGGGAGCAGATCGACGGCGACCAGGGTCTGTTGCCGGGCGATCCAGTCGCTGAGCGCGGTGCACAGCGGGCAGCCGGCGTCGTAGAGGACGGTGAGTCGGCGGATCGGGGCGGGCGGCTCGGGGTCGGACACGCCGTGCCGGGCCGTCCCCTCCGATCGGCCCGGCACGGTGTTCATGGGTTCGGCGATCATCGGGATCAGACCCCGGGCGCCGGGCGGGTCGTGCTCTGCGGGACCACCGGCGGCATCAGGTCGCGGCCGGAGATCTTGTGCGCGCGGGGCGCCCCGCCGGTGCCGCTGCGGTACGCCTCGTCGTCGAGACCGCGCTGCCGGATCCGGTTCAGCACGTAGACGTTGAGCAGGTGCAACACGCCCAGGACCAGCAGTACGGTGCCCAGCTTGACGGACAGTGCCTCGACCGATTCGCGGGCGTTCTCGACGGCGTCGCCGACCTTGAGGTAGAGCGCGACGAAGCCGAGGTTGACGAGGTAGAAGCCGACCACCAGGAGGTGGTTGACGGCGGCGGCGAGTTCCTCCCGGCCGTGCAGGACGTCCCGGAGGAAGATCTGCCCGCTGCGGCTGAGGGTGCGGGCCACCCAGATGGTGAGCCCGATGCTGACGAGCAGATAGATGGCGTACGTGACGACGGTCATATCCATGACCCGGCTCCTTTTTGAACGTGTTCAAACCGGCCGACGAGCGTGACTGTAGACCTGTTTTTGAACACGTTCAAGTCGCCGAGGGGTCGGTGTCGGAGACCCGGCCGAAAACGGCGAAACCCGCCGACCGCACCGCAAATGCGGGCTGATCGGCGGGAGTCGGTGGAGCGTGATCGGTCGTGACGGGCCCGTCGCGACCTCGGTCGCCGGATCGGCGCGGCATCGGGGCCGGGTCAGCGGGCCGCGGCCGGGTCGGCGACGGTGGGCCGGTCGCCGTCGCGGTGGGCGCGCCGGACGTCCTCGATCCAGGCGCGGCTGAACATCGCGGACAACACCGCGACGCCGCCCCGGTGGATCCGGACCTCGCCGTGATCGATGTGACCGACCAGGCGGATCGTCCGACCCTTGGCGGCGGTGGGCCGGCCGGCGTCCTTGACCCGACCGCGGCCGGTCCAGCGCAGCCCGTCCTGCTCGACGACCGCGTCGTCGGCGACCAGCAGCTTGAGCATCGCGTGGTCCAGGTCGACCCGAATCTCGATGTCGCCCGCGTCGATCCGCGGCGAGCGCAGGTCCAGCACGGTGGCGGCGCGGCGCTCGCGGACCTCGAACGAGGTTCCGGTCGTCCAGTTGCCCAGGTGCTTGGTGGTGGTGTGGTCGGCGTGGATGCGAATCGGGGTGGTGGTCATGGCGGTTCCTCTCGGACGGTGACGCCTCGGCCGACGGCGGGGCCGGATTTCCCCGCTCGCTGCCGATGCATGAATAGTGGCATGGCGACTAGTGTTTCGGCAACTAGTATCGCTGGAGTTAGTTTCCGGGCATCCAGTACGCTGAGGCATATGACGACGACCTTCCGCAGATCACCGCTGGCCCTGGCGCTGCTGGGGTTGCTCTACCGCGAGCCGATGCACCCGTACGCGATCCAGCAGCGGATCAAGCAGTGGGGCAAGGACAAGGTCGTCAACGTGGGCCAGCGCGCGTCGCTGTACAAGACGATCAATCGGCTGCGCGAGGCCGACCTGGTCGCGGTGCGCGAGACCGAACGCGATCAGCAGTACCCGGAGCGCACCGTCTACGAGATCACCGAGGCGGGTCGGATCGCGTGCCACACCTGGATGGCCGAGATGCTCGACACCCCGCGCAACGAGTTCCCCGAGTTCCCCGCCGCGCTGTCCTTCCTGGCCCTGCTCACCCCGGAGACCACGCGCGCGCTGCTCACCCGGCGTCGGGACCGGCTCGTCGCCGATCTGGCGGCGCTCGACGCGGACGCGACGAACGCGGCCGGGTTCGCCCTGCCGCGGGTGCTGACCCTGGAGGACGAATACCTGCGTGCGGTCACCGGGGCGGAACTGGCCTGGGTGCAGGCGGTGTTGGTCGACCTGGCCGAGGGTCGGCTGAGCTGGAGCCAGGATTCGCTCGCGGCGTTCGCGGAGCCGGTGGCGCAGTAGAGCCCGAACGCGCCGACGCGGCCCGCACCGACTCGGGCGGGTCGCCGCCCCGCCGGCCGTTCTCGCGCGGCCGACGCGCCGCGTCCGGGGCGGGCCGGTTCGGTCGGGTGGCGGCCGTATCATCCACATGATCGACGACTCGGTGACCGCGCTCGGCCCGGGCGCGCCGGGTGGCGACGACCCCGGGAGCGACCTTGTCCGACGCGCTGGAGTACCACGCCCTGCACATCGCAGTGGAGACCGAGAGCGAGGGCCGCGCGATCCTCGACGAACTCGCCCGGGATCCGGGCCGGTTCGGCGAGATCGCCCGGAAACGGTCCAAGGACCCGCTGTCCGCGGCGCACGGCGGCGATCTCGGCTGGGGGCAGGAGGACGACTACGCGGAGGCGTTCGCCGAGGCGTTGGTCAAGCTGCGCCCGGGCCAGTTCAGCGACCTCGTCGCGTCCCAGTACGGCTTCCACATCATCAAGCTCGCGAACACCCGTCCGGCCCGCTTCGTCGACGAGGACTGACGGGCGGGCGGACCGGCCGCGGTCCGTCGGGGCCGTTCGGTGCGGGTCCGCGTCGGCGGCGGATGGTGCCGGAGCGAACGGGAATGCATCCGCAGGGCGACCGCGCGCGTGCAGGGAGTAGAGCCGTCGGCTCCGCCGGGAGCCCCCGTCGCACGGCCGTCCGATCGAAAGGGATCGCGAGATGATTCGTACTCGGCAGACGCAGGACACCTGCGGACGCACGTCGGTGAAGATGTTCGCGGCGGCGACCGTCGCGCTCGCCACCATCGGTGTCTGCGCGGCACCCGCCTCGGCCGTGCGTTTCGGCACCGACGCGCCCGCCGGCGCCGCGCCGTACGCCGTGGCCCTGTTCACCGCGGACGGCCAGCAGCTTTGCGGCGGAACGCTGGTGGCCCCGAAGAAGGTGCTCACCGCGGCGCACTGCGTGAGCGGCCTGGACGACCCGACCGCGATCACCGTGGTCGCCGGGCGGCTGGACCTGGCGGGTACGGGCGGACAGACCCGCGCGGTCACCAAGAGCAGGGTGCACCCGAAGTTCGAGCAGGGCACGCTCACCTACGACGCCGCCGTGCTGGACCTGGACCGACCGCTGAAGCAGCAGCCGTTGCCGATCGCCGGCGCCAAGGACGACGCGCTCTACCGGGTCGGCAACGAGGCGAAGGTCTACGGGTGGGGCAAGACGGACGGCGGCGTGTCGACCACGCGGCTCAAGCAGACCACCCTGGTGCTCGCACCGCTTGCCGAGTGCGCGCCCTACACGTTCCCCACGGACAGCCCGGCCACCCGGGTGTGCGGCCAGGCGCCGGCGAACAACCCCGGCAGCAGCATCTGCCGCGGCGACTCGGGCGGGCCGCTGGTGGAGAAGGGCAAGCTGATCGGGATCGTGTCCACCGGCAACAAGTACTGCACGGGCGAGCAGCCCGAGTCGGTGTTCACCCGGGCGAGCGCGGTGACCAAGGGCCTCGGCCTCTGAGCCGTCCGCGGCGGCGGGGCGGCGCGTGAGCGGTGGCGGGCCGGCCGATTCGTAGCCCGCCGGACCCGGCTCGCGTGCCCGAACAAGTGCATCGATCAGGTCGAGGGCGCGTCGCGGACAGGGCGGCGCGCCCTCTTCGTTGGGGCCTCCCACCCCCGTCGATCGGAGCGTCCCGACCCCGTCGAGCCCGCTATACACACCAGGTATACCTGGTGTGTATAGTCCTCCGCATGTCAATCGGACACACCCTGCTCGGACTCCTGGAGTCCGGGCCCTGCCACGGCTACGACCTCAAACGCAGCTTCGACGAACGCTTCGGCCGGGATCGTTCGCTCGCCTACGGCCAGGTCTACTCGACCATGTCGCGGCTGCTGAAGAACGGGCTCGTGGAGATAGACGGCCTCGAAACCAGCGGCGGGCCCGAGCGCAAGCGCTACTCGATCACCGACGCCGGCGTCACCGACGTCGAGCAGTGGCTCGGCCAACCCGAGAAGCCCGAGCCCTACCTCCAGTCGACGCTCTACACCAAGGTCGTGCTCGCGCTGCTCACCGGCCGGGACGCCAACGAGATCCTCGACACCCAACGCGCCGAACATCTGCGGATGATGCGCGACCTCACCCGGCGCAAGCTCGACGGCGATCTCAGCGACCGATTGATCTGCGACCACGCGCTGTTCCACCTCGAAGCCGACCTGCGCTGGCTGGAACTGACCACCGCCCGCCTCGGCGAACTCACCCAGGAGCTCCGCAAGTGACCGACGCCCTGCTCAGCGGCCACGAGCTGCACAAGACGTATGGTGCGACGCCCGCACTGGCCGGTGCCGAGTTCACCATCGGCGCGGGCGAGATCGTCGCCATCATGGGTCCGTCCGGATCGGGCAAGTCCACCCTGCTGCACTGTCTGGCCGGCATCGTCCGCCCCGACTCCGGCACCATCCGCTACGACGGCGGCGACTTGACCGCCATGTCGGACGCCCGGCGCAGCGCACTGCGCCGGAGCGACTTCGGCTTCGTCTTCCAGTTCGGCCAGTTGGTACCCGAGCTGACCTGCCTGGAGAACGTCGCGCTGCCGCTGCGGCTGAACGCGGTCAAGCGCCGGGAGGCCGAGTCGAAGGCGCGGGAGTGGATGGAGCGCCTGGAGGTCGCCGACCTCGCGGGCCAACGACCCGGGGAGATCTCCGGCGGCCAGGGCCAGCGCATCGCGGTGGCCCGAGCCCTGGTGATCCGCCCCCGCGTGGTCTTCGCCGACGAGCCCACCGGTGCGCTGGACTCGCTGAACGGGGAACGGGTGATGAAGCTGCTGATCGAGGCCGCCCGCACCACCAAGGCCGCGGTCGTGCTGGTCACCCACGAGGCCCGGATCGCCGCCTACTCCGACCGGGAGATCGTCGTCCGCGACGGCCGGTCACGGGACATGGCGCGTGCCGCGTGAACGTGTTCCGCGATCTGAGGATGGGCGCCGGCTTCGCGGTCACCGGCGGCCGGGAGGGTTGGACCCGAACGCTGCTGACCGCGATCGGGGTCGGCCTCGGCGTGGCGCTGCTGCTGTTGACCACCGCGATCCCCGGGGCGCTGGGCGCGCGGGACGACCGCGGGCGTGGTCGGGACGAGTTGTCGGGGCGGGCGCAGCAGGCCGCCGAGAACACCCTGCTGATCGCCACGATCGACACCACCTACAAGGGCGACGACATCCGCGGCCGGGCGCTTCGCGCGGAGGGGCCCCGGGCGCCGGTCCCGCCGGGGCTCAGCCGGTTGCCCGCCCCGGGCGAGATGATAGTCTCGCCCGCCCTGGCCGACCTGCTGGCCTCGAAGCGGGGCGCGCTGCTCAAGGAGCGCCTGCCCTACCGTACGGTCGGAAAAATCGCCGACCGGGGCCTGATCGGTCCAGACGACCTGACCTTCTACCTCGGCAGCGACGCCCTCACCGGGGACTCGAACACGGCGGTCCGGGTCACCGCGTTCGGCAATGATTTCCCCGCGGAAAAGCTGGATCCCCGGCTGCTCCTGCTCGTCGTGGTGATGTTCGTGGTGCTGCTGATGCCGGTTGCGGTGCTGATCGCCACGGCCGTGCGGTTCGGCGGCGACCGGCGCGACCGGCGGCTCGCGGCGCTGCGGCTGGTCGGTGCGGATGCCCGGACTACCCGATGGATCGCGGCCGGCGAGGCGCTCGCGGGATCGTTGTTCGGGCTGGTCCTCGGGCTCGGCTTCTTCCTGATCGGTCGGCAACTGACCGGCGCGGCGGCGGCGTTCGACCTGAGCATCTTTCCCGGCGACCTGGATCCGAGTGTGCCGCTGGTCGTCCTGGTGGTGCTCGCGGTGCCTGCCGCCGCCGTCGCGGTGACGCTGTTCGCGCTGCGTTCGGTGGTGATCGAGCCGCTCGGGGTGGTGCGTACCGGTACCCCGGCCCGGCGCCGGGTGTGGTGGCGGTTGCTGCTGCCGGTCGTGGGCGTGGCCCTGCTCTTCCCGTTGATCCGTCGGGGCGCCGACGCCGGGGAGTTCAACCGGTTCCAGGTGATCGGCGGCACGGTGCTCCTGCTGTTGGGGGTCACCGCGTTGTTGCCGTGGCTGGTCGAGGCGATGGTGGCCCGACTCGGCGCGGGCCGGGTGTCGTGGCAACTCGCGGTGCGTCGGCTGCAACTGGGCAGCGGTGCGGCGGCCCGCTCGGTCAACGGGATCGCGGTCGCGGTGGCCGGTGCGATCGCTCTGCAGATGCTCTTCATGGGCATCGAGAAGGACTACGTCAGGGACACCGGCCAGGACACCGCCCGGGCGCAGATGTCGGTGTCGTCCAGCGGGTCGATCGGCAGCGACCGGGTCACCGAGATCACCGACGGGATCCGCCGGACCAAGGGGGTGCGCAGTGCCTTCGGGCACTCGGGCACCCGGATCGGCGATCGGGGCGACAACCCGGCCGAGGGGGCGACGCTGACCATCGGGACGTGCGACGCACTGCGCGAACTGGCCCGGATCGAGCGCTGCGCCGACGGTGACGCGTTCATCATCGAGGCGAGCGGGTCCTCGGACCGGGTCGTCGGCGAGATGCGGCCGACCCCCGGTCGGCAGGTGGTCATCGATCCGGCCTACGGGATGATCGAGGGGGCGGCCCCGTCGCGCACGCCGTGGCGGATTCCCGCGGCCGCGCCGACCGTGCCGGGTCGAGCCGACGCGCACGGGACGCGCTACGACGGGGTGCTGGCGACGCCGGGCGCGGTGCCTGCGGCGGCCAGGAAACTGACCTACTGGATGGACGTGCAGATCGACCCGACCGTCCCGGACGCTCGGGACCTGGTCCGCAACGCCGCCGCCCGGGTCGATCCGCTGTCCACGGTCTACGACCTGTCCCGGACCCAGGAGTCGCGGCGGTTCGCGAACGTGCGCACGGCGCTGTTCATCGGCACGGCCGTGGTGCTGCTGCTGATCGGCGCGAGTCTGCTGGTGACCATGCTGGAGCAACTGCGCGAGCGGCGGAAGTTGTTGTCGGTGCTGGTCGCGTTCGGCACCAGGCGCAGCACGCTGAGCTGGTCGGTGCTGTACCAGACGGCGGTTCCGGTCGCCCTGGGCCTGGTGCTCGCGGCGGGCACGGGCGTGGGGCTGGGTGCCGCGCTGCTGGGGATGGTGGGTCGGCCGTTCACCGTGGACTGGACCGGCATGGCGTCGATGATCGGGATCGGCGCGGGGGTGGTGCTGCTGGTCACGGCGCTGAGCCTGCCGCCGCTGTGGCGGCTGATGCGCCCGGACGGGCTGCGCACGGAGTAGGCGCGGGCATCTCTCGCGAGCGAACCCGCCACCGGGCGGCCGTGGGAGCGGCCACTCGGTGGCGGGTTCGGGGCGGTGTCGTGGTGGGTGCTCAGGGTTTGCGGGCGACCGCGCCGAACTGCGGTACGACCGGCGGAAGTTCGTCGGTGGGGGAGGCGGCGCGCCAGCGTGCGCAGGAGACGATGCCCGGTTCGAGCAGCTCCAGGCCCTCGAAGAACCGCTCGAACTCGGCGCGGCTGCGCGCGGTGATCGGCGGCTTGGCGTTCTCGTTCCAAAAACGCATCGCCTCGACGTTGGCCTCGCCGCCCAGTTCGGTGGTCGGGTGGGTCACCACGAGGTGGCTGCCCGAGGGCACCGCGGCCATCAGTTTGCGGACGATGTCCACCGCCTCGTCGGTGTCCAGGATGAAGTTGAGGCTGCCCAGCAACATCACCGCGACCGGCCGCTCGAAGTCCAGCGTCGCCGCGGCGGCCCGGAGGATGGTGTCCGGGTGGTGGGCGTCGGCGTCGATGTAGTCCGTGGCGCCTTCGGGGGTGCTGGTGAGCAGGGCGCGGGCGTGCGCGAGCACCAGCGGGTCGTTGTCCACGTAGACGATCCGCGCGGCGGGGTTCACCCGTTGGGCGACCTCGTGCGTGTTGTCGGCGGTGGGCAGCCCGGTGCCGATGTCCAGGAACTGGTCCACGCCCACCTCGCCGGCCAGGAACCGCACCGCGCGGCCCAGGAAGACGCGGTCCGCCCGGGCGACTTCGCCGATCGAGGGGAACATGTCGGTGACGTGGTCGCCGACCTTGCGGTCGATCGGGTAGTTGTCCTTGCCGCCCAACCAGTGGTTCCAGACTCGGGCGTTGTGCGCCACGTCCTGGCTCGATGTCGGCGGGCCCTCGGCGGGTCGACTCTCGCTCACGGGGGTGGTTCCTTATCCCTGGACGCCGTTCGGTCGGCACGCTCCGAACGAAAGGTTGCGTCGATCGGCGCGATCGAACCGATTCCCGAACCATTGTGCCAGGCCCGTGTGGATCGGCCGGCTGCGGTGTATGGGCGTGTCGGGCCGCGATCGGTTGCCGGGTCCGCCGGTCCGCGCCGTCGGGTCCGCGCGTTTTCCGGGGGTTGTGCGCGGGCGGTCGGTTCAGAGTGTGCGGATGCGCCGGCGCGGACGCGGGAGCGTCGCGGGCGGGAAGGGTGTCGGTATTGTCGGCATTTTCGAATCCGGGCGGAGGTCGGCCTTTTGCATATGCAATTGCATGGGTGTCACTCGGGAGGGTGGATTCGACGACCGGGCCCGTCCTCTCCATGATGGGCGTGGAAATGGGGCCGTTCCGAGGCTTTGACGTTTTCCGATCGAGTCTCGTTGGCGTATGTGCGTTTGTGCCTCGGGACCTGCGGTTCCCAGTGCGTCGACCGGTCGATGTGGTCGGTCGGAGAGGACGTCCTCGACCGGTTCGGGAGCGCGGAGGCGGGCGCCGCGCATTTGCATTTCCGTGGATTCGTTGATGTCCGGGAAAGTCTGGGAGTAGCTTCCGGAACATCGAACGACCCCGGATGGCGAGCATCGCTCCGGGGTCGTCGGGAACAACGATCAAGGAATCACGGATGTTGATCGAATTATCCGCCGGAGAGTTGTCCCAGCACCCCTCGACGATTCCCGAATGCACCATTCCGTGGTTTCCCTCCGGGGAAACGACGGGGAGTGCGGAGATTGCGGATGTCCAGCTCCGGCCGAGCGCCGAGGCGCCGGTGGCGCGGTGCGTGTGCACCGCCCTACGGCGGATTCCGTGATCGCCTCGCCCGGAACCGGAAGGAGAAACAGGGAATGAACGCCCAAAGGGGCATCACCAGGTGCGCGGCGTGCGGGCGGCGCTTCGCCCAGCGCATGGCGACCGGCCGCAAGCGGCTGTACTGCGATCCGACGTGTCGACGGCGGGCGCAGCGGGCGCGCGAACGCGAACGGGGGGCGCCGGCGCCGGTCGGTCCGGACGCCCCGCTCGGCCCGAGCGAGCCGAGCGACCCGAGCGACCCGGCCGACCCGCAGGGCCTGGAGGCGGGCATCGTGGCGATCCTGCGCCGGGTGGCCTGCGCCCTGGAGGAGGCCGAGCGCACCCGCGAGCCGCTGCGGGTGCGCCTGGCGTACGCGGATCGGCTGAGTGGGGAGACCCGGCGCTATCGGGCGGTGGTGGGCGAGGCGCATCCGGCCGCGCGGATCCCGCCGCGCCCGCAGTGGTCCGCGCAATTGGCCGCGCGGTTGGGTGCCCGGGCGCATCCCGGTGCGGACGCCGGTCGCGACGAGGACCTGTCCAGCGCGCAATACGCGGGGGAGCGGTTGGCCGCCGCGTTGCGCGAACTGCGCCGGGTCGGGGGGATCACCGTCGCCGACCTGGCCTGGCAGGCCGGCATCAGCGAGGGGTTCCTGGATCGCATCCTGGCCGGCGAGGTGTGGGCATCGTGGCCGGTGGTGGAGACGCTGGTCGGGAAACTGGACGGCGACGCCCACGAGTTGCGGGCGTTGTGGGAGTGCTCGCGGGGCATCGATCACGGCATCCGGCGCGAACTGCGCGACCTGGTCGAGCTGCTGGCGGCGATGTTGCGCGGGTTGTGGTTGGCCGCCGGGCGACCCGCACCGGAGCTGCTCGGCGCGCCGCCGCTGACCGCCGATGCGCCGGCGCGTATCCTGGCCGGCGCACTGATCCCGGATCGGGCCGGCGCCGAGGTCCTGGCCGAACGCCTGGGGGCGCATCCGGACGTGGTGCGCAGACTGTGGACCCAGGTGCACTACGGCGTGTTGATCCGCCTCGGCGACGCCGGATTCCCGGCCGGCGGACTGGCGTTCGGCGCGCTCGGCGGGCCCGGTCCGGGAGGGCACAGCCGGGCCGGCGAGGTGGACCCGGGGGCGGCCGCCCGGCCCGGTGACGTGGATCGGGACGCGCCGGCCCGGTCCGGTGGTGCCGATGTCCCGTGATCCGGCCTCGGGGCGATCCGGCGTCGCCGGCGTCGTGGTGGTCGGGCGGTCCCGTGCTCCGCTCGACTTCGCCGCGTTCTGCCTGCTGTACCGCCCGCGTTGGGCGCAGTACGCCCGGCTGCGGGTGGGCGACCCGATCCGCGGCGAACGGGCCGTGCAGTCGGCGGTCGCCGAACTGGCCACGAACTGGCCGGACATCCTGCGGGGGCCGAAGCCGACCGCCGGGGCCTGGCGCATTCTGGGCCGCGCGGTCACCGGTTCGCCCGGGCCCGTGTCCAACCCCCTGCACGACGCGCTGCCGTGGCCGCAGGCGGACGCGGTGCTGCTGCACTATCGCCTGGGCCTGACGCTCACCGCGACCGCCGACCTGATGGGCGCCGAGCCGCCCGAGGTGGCGGCGCACCTGGTGTCGGCCGAACGCAGCCTGCCCACCGACGTGGTCAAAGCCCTCGGCCGCGGCCCCGCCGGCGAGATCGGGCCCGGGCAGTACGAGCGATGAGAGGGCGCGGGTCGCGCGTTCCCTCGCGCGCGACCCGTTTCTCCCTCCGCCGTGTCCCCGCGCACCCCGTTTCGCGCCGCGAACGGGCGGGTGCTTCCGGGACGAGTACCTGCCCCCGCGGCATCCGCGCGCCTAGCATGGCCGGTGGGCGTCGGGACGGTGGCGGCGCACCCGCGGGCGCGACATCGAGGGGGCGGCATGGGGCACGGGGAGAAACACGTTTCCGAGATCGACGTGGACACACCCAGCGCGGCCCGGATGTACGACTGGTACCTCGGCGGCACGGACAACTACCCCGCCGATCGGGCGGCCTGCGAGGAACTGCTCAAGATCGTCCCGAGCACCTGCGAACTCGCGCTCAACAACCGGGCGTTCCTGCAGCGGGTGGTCCGGGTGCTGGCTGCCGAATACGGGATCCGGCAGTTCCTGGACCACGGATCGGGTCTGCCGACCCGGGAGAACGTGCACCAGGTGGCCCAGGGTGTCGACCCGGCGGCCCGGGTGGTCTACGTCGACAACGACCCCATCGTGTTGGCGCACGGCCGGATGTTGCTGGAGGAGAACGACAACACCGCGGTGATCCAGGCGGACATGACCGACACCGAAGGCATTTTCGAGCACCCCGAGGTCCGCCGGTTGATCCGCCTCGACGAGCCGGTCGCCGCGCTGTTCGTGTCGGTCCTGCATTGCCTGCCCGAGTCGGCCGAGCCCGCCGCGATGATCCGCCGGGTCGCCGAGCGGCTGCCGGCGGGCAGCTTCATGGTGATCTGCCAACTGGTCAGCGACGACCCGGCGATTCGGGACGGGGTCAGCGACTTCATGGCCGAGGCGACCGGGAACAACTGGGGTCGCGTGCGCGAACCCGCACAGGTGGACGGCTACTTCGACGGACTGACCATCCTGGAGCCGGGCCTGGTCGAGGTGTCCACCTGGCGGCCCGACTCGCATGTCACCGTGCGCCAGAAGACCGAGGAGTGGATCGAGTACGGCGGCCTGGGCCGAATTTCCTGAACCGGCGCGGCGGGACGGGTGTGCGGCCTAAGGCAGGGCCCGGGCATCGTCCGGGTCCTGGCCGGCCGCGGTGAAGCGCTGCTCGGCGTCGCGCAACATGCGTTGGCTGGACTGGCGGTCCTCGGCCACGGCCCAGAGCCGCAGCAGGATCTCCCGATAGGCGTCGATGTCCGTGCGCCTGCTCAAGTACGTGGCACTGTTGGCCTGTTCCAGGTAGATCATCTCGCTCGGGCCGCCCGAGGCGAAGCGCAGATACGTCATCGGCGACGGCGGGGTGATGCTGGCCGCCCGGTCGAAGCGCACGACCCGGATGTTGATCCGGTCCCGGGCCGACTCCGCCAGCAGGTGCCGCATCTGCTCGGCCATCACCTCCGGACCGCCGACCGGCCGCCGCAGGATGCCCTCGTCCAGCAGCGCGGTCAGGTCCGGCCGGCGCTCGTCGGCGAGCAACGCCTGTCGCTGTCGCCGCAGTTCGATCCGGCGCTCGACCTCTTCGCGATCCGCCCGGGGCAGTCCCGTCCGGACGATCGCGCGGGTGTAGGCGGGCACCTGCAACAGGCCCGGGACCACGTGCACCTCGTAGGTGTCGATCTTGGTCGCCGCGTCCTCCATGCCGATCAACCGGGCCAACCAGCCCGGCAACACGTCGCTGTAGTGGCTCCACCAGGCACGCTCCAGCGCCTTCTTCAGCAACTCCTCTATTTCGGAGAGGGACTGCTCGTCGTGCACGCCGTAGAAGCGGACCAGGTCGAAGACGTCCCGGGCCCGCGGCGGACTCTCGCCCCGCTCCAACCGACTGATCTTGGACATCGAAGCCCGGATCGCCTCGGCCGCGTCCTTGAGTCCCTTGCCGTTGTCCAGGCGCAACTTGCGCAGTGTGGCGCCCAGTACCTTCACCGCGGCGGCCGGACTGCTCTGCTGGGTCAGTGACACCACGGGTGCGATCGACGGTGCGCGGGCCGGGCGGTCGGCGGACATGCGGGCTCCAGGAATGGGATGTCGACGCCCCATTATCCCGAGTTCGGAACCCGCCTGTCCGTCGATCCGGTCGGCCGCGGTCCGGCCGAACCGCCGGGATCAGTCGATCAAGGAGTCGAACTCGCCGCTCTTGGCACCCGCCACGAACGCGGCCAACTCGGCTCGCGTATAGACCAGCGCGGGTCCCCGCGCGAACCGTGAATTGCGGACCGCGACCTCCCCGCCGGGCAGCGCGGCCAGTTCCACGCAGTTGCCCTCGGCCGTGCTCGCACTGCTCTTCACCCACGTCACGGACCCGAACGAGTCCGCCGGATCCCCGTTGCCGGCACGCATGGTCATCATTCCCTTCCGATCCCGCCCGCTCGTGGCCGCCACGGCGCGATCACGGACGCGACCGCGGTCGTGCAAAGCCACCTGCATTTGCATCATGGAACCGACGAGAAGCCTAGTCACGGGAATCCCGGAGCGAAGTCCCTCGAAAGAGTGCCCGTACCCCCGGCGCCCACTCGCCGACGCGACCCCCCGAATCCGGTCGCCGGCGGCCGGATTCAGCCGAAATCCAGGGGTTTGCCGAAGCCCCGAGCGAAGTTGCCCGGCGTTCGACGGATGGTCACAAGATCCTTGCGCACAGTTGGCAATCGGGGCTTGTGGCAGGCCGCCACGATGGCGTAACAAGGAACCCGCTGACGGTGTGACAGAGCTGATCGGCGTGCCCCACACCGCGGTTCCGCGACCGCGGGAACCCGACCACGGGGGGCGGCGTCGTACGAACCGGATCGACCAACGCACGACCGGACCAGGACGGGACGGCGGCACCCCACGTCCCCGATCGCGACACACCGCACCGGCCCCGCGGGGGAGCCGTCGGCGGCGTTCCCGACGAGCAACGCTGTCATCTCCCCGCACAGCGCCGCGGTGCGGGCCGCGCCCGGGGGAAGGGGAACGCTTCAGTGGAACCGGAGCGGGTATCCGAACTTTCCGATCTGCTGGCGCACGCACGCGCCTCGCGAACCGGCGCCGGTGGTCGCGCCGTGATCATCCGCACCCCGTCCGGGATGTGGTGCCGCGCACTGCTCGTCGAGTTCACCGACCGGCAACGCCGGGCCGGCGCCGCGCCGATCCTGGTCTCCTGCCAGCACCGCGACGCGCACGAACCCTTCGCCGCGCTGCGCCAGTTGCTCACCGGCTTCGACGACGCGACGGACAGTCCCGGAGACGGCCGCTTCGACGAACTGCGCCGAGCCCTGCCGCACACCGTCCCCGACAACGATCGGCAACTCTTCGACGAACTCTACGAGGCACTGCTGCCCGCCGTGCGCCGCTGTCCCCGGGTGATTGTCGCCGACCACGCGCAGTGGATGGACGACGCCTCGCTGCGCTGGTTCGCCTACCTGGTCCGGCGCCTGTCCCGGCTGCCGTTGCTGGTGGTCCTGGGCGTGCGCACCGACGACGACCTCCCGGCCCGGGACGTCCTCGACGACATCGGCGCCCAGGCCGCCTGCCACGAGACCACGCTGCGTCCGCTTTCCGTGCACAGCGCCCGCGAACTCGTCCAACGGGCCTACGCAGGGCGCGTGCCCGACGACCCCTTCGTCCGGTTGTGCCACCACGTCACCGGCGGCGTGCCCGAATACCTGACCCGGCTGATCGAGGCCCAACTCCAGGCCGGGCTGCCGCCCGAACTGGGCATCACCCGTGTCGCCGGCCACGTCGACGGCAGGCCCCGGCTGACCCGGGCCGACCACATCCGCCGGATCGCCGCCCGGATCGAGGCCGCGGCGGTGACCACCCGACTGGCCCGCCAACCGGAACGGGTCCGGGCGTTGGCCCGGACCACCGCGCTCTTCGGCGACGGCGCCGACCTGGACATCGTGGCCGACCTGCTGGGCACCGGCCCGGACCGGCTGGACGGCCCGCTGGCCGAACTGGTCCGGATCGGCGCGCTGCGCCGGGCGCCGGCGGGCAGCCGGTTGATGTTCCGCACCCCCGAGTTGCGCGACGCCGTGCACGACACCATCCCGGAGGCACTGCTGCGCGATCGGCACCTGCGGGCCGCCCGCCGGCTGGGCGACTACGGCGCGCCGGTTACGCGCGTCGCCGACCACCTGTTGCGGATCGACACGCTGGACGCGGACGACCACGCCTGGGCGGGCGCGGTGCTCTACGAGGCGGGGCGCATCGCGCTGGAGACGGGGGCCACGCTGCGCTGCGCCGAGTACGCCCGGCGCGCGCTGCGCGACGACCCGGCCCCGGAACACCGCGCGCGGCTGCTCGTGTTGCTCGGCCGGGCCGAGGTGCCGACCGCACCCGAGGCCGCCGGTCGCCATCTGGAGGAGGCGCTGCGGCTGCTCACCGATCCGGTCGAGCGCGCCGAGGCGATCCTCGAACTGTGCCATGCGCAGGTTTTGCGCGAGGGCGACTGCGTCGAATCGGTGATGCGCCCGACCCACGGCGCCGCGTCCCGGCTGGGCGAACTGGCCGCACAGGACTGCCTCGACCCGGACCTGCGGTTGCGGCTACGCGCGGTGATGCACCAGGCGGCACCCGGTGGCGCCCCCTCGACCCGGGAAATCCGGTACGGCGCCCAACTCCCGGCCGAGGTCACCGGGGTCACCGCAGGCGAACGCGAACTGCTCGCCGCGTTGGCCTCGGACAGCGCGTGCCGGGCCGAACCGAGCACGGTGGCGCTGGACCTGATCGAACGCGCGCTCGCCGGCGAGCCGGCCCGAGGCAGCGCCTCGGGGCTGCTGCTGCTGCGCAGCGTGGTGGTGCTGGCCTGGGCCGGGCGGCTGGACGAGGCACGCACCTGGGCCGCCGGTCTGACCGCGGGCGCGGCGATCGGGCCCGCGCACTCGCGGATCGGCCTGCCCGCCGTGGTCGCCCACTGCCTGTGCGCGGACATCGCGCTGCGGGCCGGGAACCTGTCCGAGGCGCTGACCGAGGCGCGCACCGCCGGCCGACTCGCGCGCGGCCCCGAACTGTCCGCACTGGCCCAGCTCACCCGGGTGCAACTGGCCCGGATCCGGGTCGTCCTGGGCCAATACGACACCGCCGCCGTGATGTTGCGCGGGGCACTGGGCGTCCCGCGCGCGCGGGCCACCGCGTTGGGCGTGCGCGGGCGATGTCGCCATGCGACGGGAGACCTGCGCGGAGCACTGGCCGACTATCTGGAATGCGGCCGCCGACTGGCCGAACTGGGCATCGTCAACCCGGCGTCGAGCGACTGGCGCGGCGGCGCTGGCCTGGCGCTGACCGAACTGGACCGACGCGACGAGGCGGTGTCACTGCTGGACGAGGGCCTGGAGACGGCCCGGCGCTGGGGTGCGGCGGCCACCATCGGCGAGGCGCTGCGCAACCGGGCCCGGATCGAACCCCCGCGCGTCGCGGCCCGCTTGCTGGAGGAGTCGGTCGCCGTCCTGGAGAACTCCGGAGCCCGACTGCAACTGGCCGAGTCCCTCGTCGAGTCGGGTCGGGTCCACGCGCTGGCCGGGCAGGCCGCTGCGGCCCGACAGTCGTTGCGGCGCGGGATGGGCCTGGCCCAGGAGTGCGGCTGGGACCTGCTGGTGGAGCGGGCGCACAAGGACCTGCTGGCCTGCGGCGGCCGACTGCGCCGCACCAGCCTGTCCGGTCCCGGCTCACTGACTCCCTCGGAACGCCAGATCGCCGAACTCGCCGCGGCCGGGCACACCAACCGTGCCATCGCCGAGTTCCTGTGCGTCACCCGCGGCACGGTCGAGGTGCACCTGACCCACGTCTACCGCAAGCTGGGCATCACCGGCCGCTCCGCCCTGTCCACCCGCCTGGCGCCGAACTAGGCCCGGTCCGGCGGTGGGGCCGCGCCGCCCGGCACCGCAC
>NZ_JBHZAV010000065.1:0-51038 GCF_042754445.1 Embleya sp. NPDC059213 | reverse complement strand
GCCTGCCCGCGTCGGCCTGTTGTCCGCGCCTTCGAAGTCGGATCGGGTCCGCACCAGGCGCTTCGAGTCCGTGCCCAGATCCTCCCACTCGGGCGCCGCGAACGGCAGCGCGGCGCCGCGATCCCCACCGACCCCGCCCATGTCCAACTCGCCGAGCTCGCCCGACAGCACGATGGGCAGCAGCCCCACCCGCAACACCGACGACATCAGCACCTCGGCCGCCGGATCCCGGTCGTCCACGCCGAGCAGCCGGTGCGGATGCAGCAGCCCCTCCAGATCCAGGAGCACCGGTTGCGCACCGTGCGCAATCAGGTTCTCGTAGTGGAAATCGGCGCCCTCGACCGCGTGCAGCAGGGCCAGCAGGGCACCCAACCGCCGGTAGTAGTCCCCGACTTCGGCAGCCGAGCGGCACTCGGCGGGCTCGACGAACTCGATCCACCCGTACGCGAGACGATCCAGCGCGGCGGGAACCCGCAGTCCCATCCCGCCGATCCGCTCGTCGAACCACGCCAACACCTCGCGGAAGCGGACGTGCACCCCCATCGGCCGCGGCTTGTAGACCAGCCGCTCCCCACCCCGAAACCGCAACACGGCCACCGCCCGGCCACCCCCGTGGGTGTCCCCACCACCGAGCACGATCGAGACGGGGTCTCCGATGTCCCGCCCGCCGAACAGGGCGGACCCGATCGCCTCGCGGTCGGCCCGCAGACGCCGGAACACCTCCGTCACGGCGGTGACCGTCTGATCGGTACGCCGGGCCGACAGCCGTGCCAGGACCGGGTATTCGAAGAACAACGCCTCGCGTCCGGCCCGGGTGGCGAGTTTCTCGACGAACGACCCGAAGCGTTCCCCCGAGGTGTCCCCGGAGAGGCGGCCGCCGACCCGCATCACGTTGAGTTCCAGGACCAGCGTGCGCAACGCGGCCACCACGAGCGACCTGCTCAGCGCCTCGCCGATGTCGCCGCACAACGCGTCCGCGCTCTGCGGGGGCAACTCGGCGCGCAGCCGGTCAAGTGCGTCGGCCACGAAGGGGCGCACGATCGACACGACCCCGCCGCGCCAACCCTGCGCGGGGTCCCACGCCGGTTCGTCCCGGTCCAGCACCCGTTCCAGGGCCTGCCACCATTGGGGCACCCGCCCGGCCCGGTCGGCCAGTTGCTCGGTGGGCTCGGCCAACAGCGCGAACAACCCGGCCTCGTCCCACCCGTCACCGAGCAGCGCCAACCGCTCCGTCAACCATCCCGGGTCGGCGCCGCGCCAGCGTGCCAGTCGGCGGAGCGCCCGCTCCTCGGCGTTCCCGGCGGCCTCGCCGCCCAGCGCCGCGCGCTCGACCAGATTCAACGCCCGCGCCCACGCCGGAGCGCCCAACACGGGCAACCCGTGCGGTGCGTGGGACGAGACGGTGACATCCGGCATGAGGGCCCCCCAGGCGCCAACGGTCACAGACGCACCAGCCCGATGCGCGGGCTCATGTTTTCAATTGGATGGCTGTACAGTCAACAAAAAACTGCACCGACGGTGACCGAAGATCACCCGAAGGTGAGCCCTGGGTCCTGAGCCCCGCGTGCTGAGTCCCGAGCCCTGAGCCTGTGCGCGACGCTCGGCGGCACCCGCAGGGGCGACGAGCCGGGGCGGCCGAGGCGACTTGTGCCCCACGTCGCCCGATGCGACCGGGTCGGGATGTCCGCCGGATCGCGGCGCGGTGTCCGGATTCGCCCCCCGGCCGGCGTCGCGTACAACCGATGGTTGTGTCCGCCCGCCGGCAGGTTGTTTGCTCTCGTCGCCCGCCACTCGCTTGGATGCCGATGGTCCGCGGTCGCGGGTCGGGGCGGCGAGGGGTGCGTGGGGTATGGCGGGTCGGCGGGCGCTGGGGCCGAGGTTCGGGCGGTTGTGGGCCGCGTATGCCGTCAGCGCGTACGGCACCTCGCTCGGATTCGGCGCGTTTCCCCTGATCGCGGTCCTCGTGCTGGACTCCGGGCCGGGGCAGGTGGCGGCGCTGGCCGCGGCCGGGCGGGCGGTGGGGGCGCTGGTGGCGGTGCCGCTCGGCCCGTGGGTGGAGTTCCGGCGCAAGCGGCAGGTCATGGTGGCGATGGACCTGATCCGGTTCGCGGCGTTGATGAGCGTGCCCGCCGCGTTCGCGCTCGGCCGGCTCGGCTTCGCCCAACTGCTCGTGGTGTCCGTCGTCGTCGCCGCCGCCGACATCGCCTTCAAGGCCGCCGCCGGCGCGTATCTGAAGACGCTGGTGCAGCCGGCGGACCTGCTCGTGGCGAACAGCCGCTTCGAGTCCACGACATGGACCGCGACCATCGTCGGACCACCGCTCGGCGGCGCCGCGATCGGCGTGTTCGGCCCGGTGACGACCGTGATCGCCGACGCGGTCAGCTACCTGCTCTCGGCGCTGGGCATCCGCTCCATCGGCGGGACGGAACCACGCACCGCCGCACCGCGGTTGCGTGCGCGTGACCTCCCCGAGGGGTGGCGGCACATCCTGACCCGACCCGCGCTGCGCCCGCTGTACCTCAACACGATCGTGGTCAACGGCCTGATCATGGCCTCCCAACCGCTGCTCGCCGTGCTCATGCTGCGCGATCTCGGCTTCGCACCCTGGCAGTACGGGCTCGTGTTCGCCGCCCCCTGCATCGGCGGCCTGCTCGGTGCCCGCCTCGCGCAGCCACTCGTGGCCCGGTACGGACGGCACCGGGTGCTTCGCACCGCCGGCGCGCTGCGCGCGTGCTGGCCGCTGGGCCTGGCCTTCGTCCGGCCCGGCCTGCCCGGGATCGTCCTGGTCATCGTCGTGCAACTCGGCCTGGTGACCTGCTGCGGCCTGTTCAACCCGGTACTGGCCACCCACCGGCTCGAACACACCGCCCCCGACCGGGTCGCCCGCACCCTGGCCGCCTGGTCGGTCAGCACCAGCATCGGCATCGCGGCCCTGACCGCCGGCTGGGGCCTGCTGGCCGCCGTCACCGGCCCACGCACCGCGATCGCCGCCGCCGGCCTGCTCCTCCTGGCCACCCCACTGCTGCTCCCGCGCCGCGAGAGCGTGCCGCCCAAGGCCAGGGAAGAGGCGGTGAACCCGATCGGCTGAGGGGTGCCGGCAGCCGGCGCTAAAGGCCCGAGGTGCGCAGCCGCTCCGCCGGGCGGAGTGGGGTCGGGTCGGTGATCGGGAGGTCGTACATCCGGAACAGCCGGGCGCGGACCGCGGCCAGCGGGTACGTCTCGGGGTAGACGGCCAGCTTGAAGATCACGCCCTCCAGGACGCTGCGCAGCGTGGCCTCCTCGGCGCCGGGGTCGGCCGCGCCGCGTTCGGCGAAGATCGCCCGGATACGATCCTCCGCCTGCTCCAACGCGGCCATGTTCGCCTGCTCGGCCTTGGCGTACGTGGCCCGGGTGGCCGGCTGCAACATCAGTGACAACAGGAGCCGTTGCACGTCGACGCCGGCCGCGGCGCCCTGCAGCGTGCGGTCGATCAGACCGGCCAGGCGTTCGTCGGCGGTCCGCTCGCCCGGCGGCGGCGCGGTCGCCCCGTACATGGTCTGCAACGCCTCGGACAACAACGCTTCCAGCAATTCGTCCTTGGTCGCGAAGTAGTAGGTGACCAGGCCCCGGGCGACCTCGGCGCGGGCGGCGATCTGGGAGATGGTCGCGCCGGTGTAGCCGCGCTCGGCGAAGACCACGAGCGCGGCGTCGAGGATGCGCCGGCGCGAGCGCTCACGCATTTCCTCGTTGGCCGAGGTTGACCGCGGCACCGCCCCACCCCCTCATGTCACCCGACCGTTCGGCCATTGTCTCCGACGCGCCGCCCCGGCCCACCGCCGGACCGGCCGATACGCACGGAGCGGCCGAAAACCGCCCACCCGCGACCGTGTTCGGGAGCTGCGGCCGGCCATGGCATCCGCGCCGGCCGGGCCTGGGCCGAACCGGTCGGCGGCTGCCGGTTCAGGCAGTGGGCACCGGGACGGCGGCCTCCCACGCGTAGCCGTCCGGGTCGGTGAAGGGTTCGGTGGTGCCGGCGATGGTGAGGCGGCGTGATCCGGTGCCGTCGGCGGGGACGCCGACGTCCTTGGCCAGCGCGCGGCGCCGGTACAGGGCCGGCTTGATCTGGCTCGACCCGGCGGCGAACTCGACGTAGACGCGGCTGAAGCTCTTCGCCACGACCAGGCCCTGGTCCACGTAGAACCGCTTGCTCGCGATCACGTCCGCGACGCCCAGCAGGAGCACGATCTCGTCGATGTCGCGGGTGGCGGGGCCGCTGTTCTTCTTCGCCGAGGTGGCGACCTTCCAGATCGTCCCGTCCGGTGCCTGGACGACCCCGCCGTACCCCCAGAGCGACTTCGCGGCGGGCTTGAGCGAGGTGGCGCCGGCGTCGAGAGCCGCGTCGATCAGGGCGTCGACGTCGGCCGGCTGGGCCACGGTGAGCGCCATGACGAACCCGCGGAAGCCGGTCGAGGGCGCGTCCGAGGCCCGCAGACGGAGCTGCGTGTGCAGACCGAACGCGGTGGTGTAGAAGCGGTGGGCGGCCGAAGGGTCGGCCACGTCGAGGGTTACCGAGGTGATTGCCATGCCCACCACGCTAGGCGCGACCCCCCGACCCGAGCTTCTCGAATCCTGATCGATCGGATGGACCGATCGATTCGACCGATCGATTCGACCGATCGATTCGACCGATCGATTCGACCGTCGGGTCGACGGGAGCTCCGGCCACGGCCGCGAGCACACGTGGCAAGTACCTATGCGTGACCGATTCGCCGTCGTTCCCGGCTCCCTAGTTTTGGGGTCACCGGAGAGAACGACCACCGAGTGGAACGAAACCGAGGAGCGCAGCATGACCGCCTACGCCATCGCCCACCTGCAAGACGCCGCCCCGCACCCGGAGATCGCCGACTACATCGAGCGACTGCCCGCCACCTTCGCGCCGTACGGTGGCCGCTTTCTCGTGCACGTCACGCCGCACGAGGTCATGGAGGGCCGCTGGTCCGGAAGCGTCGTGATGATCGGCTTCCCCGGGATCGCCGAGGCGCGGACCTGGTGGGACTCACCCGCGTACCGGGAGATCGCGCCGCTGCGCTCACGGCACATCAAGGGCGACATCATTCTGGTCGAGGGCGTCCCCGAGGACTACGACCCGGGCGCCACGGCCAGGGGCATGCGCGAGGCACTGTCGGCGGAGTAGCCATCACGGTCGGTCGGGTGGTCCGGCGGGCAGGCCCTTGACTTCCCGACCGGTTAGCCATTGGCTAAACTGCGGTCGATGTGCCGCCCGCCCCACCCTGGCGGCCCCCGTGATTCGTGCTCTCCCACCGATCGCCGTGCCCGGCGCGGCCGTTCCCGCGGCGGCCGGCCGATGACCACCATCGCCGCACGGCTCGTCGCCCGCCTGGCCGAACTCGGCATCGAGCACCTGTTCGGCGTGCCCGCCGACTACAACCTCGACTTCCTCGGTGTTCGCCGACGAGTCGCCGGCCATTCGCATGCTCGCGGAACTGGTCGGGCGGGAGTGGGAGGCGGGGCCGGCATCGGACCCGGCCCGGGACCGGTACGACCCGCGGGTCGTCGCGGCGACCTCGGTGCTCGCCGTGCCGGCCTGGAGCGTGTTCGCCCCCTACGTGTTCCCGGCCGCCGGACTCGCGGACCGGGACCCGGACGACGTGCACGCCGAAGTCCTCGATCTGTTGCGGGACATGATCGCCACGACCGGGCCGGGCCCGGACCGCGGAAGCACGGATGTCGGGCCCTGAGGCCGAGGACCCGCACCGCGCGAGTTTGTGCGGCCGGCTATTTCGGGTGGGGGTCGGTGGTCTCGGGGCGGGCGACGGTGCGGTCGCGCCAGGCGTTTTCCCACTGGCGGGTCAGCGCCGGGTAGACGATCAGGTGACGGAACGGGGCGATGCCGGCCATGTACAGCCGGCCGAATCGGCCGTTGGGCTTGACCAGGACCGCCATGCGCAGTTCGTACTCGCCGCTGTCGCCGGACACCGGCGCCCACCCCAGGTGCATCACCGTGTGGCAGGTCTGGTTCGCCAGTTCCTGGGCGGCCTCGTCGGCCAGTTCGTACATCGGGGTGAACGGCATCCCGCGCGGCGCGGCGGTGTCCACGGTCTCGGCGAGGTCGGCCGGCAGGCGGTCGTGCAGGGGCGGAACCCGCGACCCCAGGCTCGCCTTCGGCTTGTCCCAGCCGAACAGTGCGCCGAGCTTCCAGCGCAGCGCGAACAGGAACCGGACCGGAGCGCTCTGCTTGCCGAATCCGCCGTCGCCGCGCAGCGCGGCGAGCATCACCGGGAAGTCGTTCGGCCCGGCGCCGGCGGTGCGGTAGGACCACACGTCCTCGATCCGGAAGTCGCTGGTGAACTCGTGGATTCGCCAGGGCTGTTCGGTGTGCGCCGAGCGGGCAAGCCTCATCGCCGCCGCCTTTCCTGCTGGGTCGGGATGGCGTGTCCCCACCTGTTATACGCTTGCGTATAGATCAGGGCAAGAACGAATATGCGGTGGCGTATATCGGACCGGAAGCGAGGTGGGACACCGTGGGCGTTGCGCGCACACCACGTGAGAGGTGGGTCGAGGAGGGCCTGCGGGCCCTGGCCGACGGCGGCCCGGACGCGGTCAGGATCGAGGTGCTGGCGAAGCGCCTCGGCGTCACCAAGGGCGGGTTCTACGGCTACTTCGCCGATCGCGACGCGCTTCTGGAGGCGATGCTCGACACCTGGCAACGGGAGTGCACCGACGAGGTGATCGAACAGGTCGAGCGCGAGGGCGGTGACCCCAGGACCAAGGCCCGGCGCGCCGGCAAGCTCACCTTCTCCGACGACCGACTGCTCCCGATCGACCTCGCGGTCCGCGACTGGGCCCGGCGCGACGAGGCGGTCGCCGAGCGCCTGCGCCGCGTGGACAACCGGCGGATGGACCTGCTCCGCGAGATGTTCGGCACCTTCTGCCCCGACCCCGACGAGGTCGAGGCGCGCAGCCTGATCGCCTTCTGCGTGGCGATCGGACACCACTCCCTCGCCGCCGACCACCAGGGCCGCAGCCGCACCGACGTGCTCGCCCGCGCCGCGGCCCTGGTCATGGACTGCCCGCGCGACGCGTAGGGCGCCGGCGGCTCACCGCGGGGCGGGACGGCGGCCCGCGGCCGGCGACGGGGCGACCGAGTCCGGAGCGTGAACGTGACCGTGCCGTCGGCCGGTTGCCCGTCCCCGACGAGCCCGGCGGACGGGTACACCCACCCGCCGCCGTGGTGACCCCGGCCTCGTCGCCGCCCCGGGCCCGCGCGCGGGTGTCCGGGGCGGCGCGCTATACGGTGGGTCGATGATCATTTCGCTGCCGCCGGGCGAGTTCCGCGCGTACCTGTTCGACTGCGACGGCACCATCGCCGACTCCATGCCCCTGCACTACCGGGCCTGGAAGCAGGCGCTCGACGAGTGGGACTGCGCCTTCCCCGAGGACCTGTTCTACGCCTGGGGCGGCCGGACGGTGGCGGGCATCATCGCCTCGCTCAACCAGGAGCAGGGGCTGGACATGCCGGTCGAGGTCGTCGCGCAGCGCCGCGAGGCGCTCTTTCGCGAACTGCTGCCGCAGGTGACCCCCGTGCCGGGAGTGCTCGCGCACATCGACAACGCCTGCGGACGCATACCCACGGCCGTCGTCTCCGGCAGCACCCGCGATTCCGTCACCGCGTCGCTGAGCGCGTTGGGTCTGTCGGACCGGTTCGACGTACTGGTGTGCGCCGGCGACTACACCAGGGCCAAGCCCGATCCCGAGGGTTTCCTCAAGGCCGCCGAGCACCTGGGCGTCGCCCCGCGGGACTGCCTGGTGTTCGAGGACACCGACCTGGGGATCCAGGCCGCCGACGCGGCGGGCATGGCCTCGGTGCGCGTGCCCCCGCCCCGGCGGGGATGAACGACACACCTCGCATCGGTCGCCGGGCCCGGAGCCGACGCTCCGGCCCCGGGCGGCGTCACAGTCGGTCGAAAAGCCCGAGCAGCGCCCGTGATACCGCGGTGTCCGGATCCGCGAGATCCAGCACCACGTCGAAATGGTTGCGATCCGGGACGACCAACAACTCCGTACCCCAGTGCGCCGCGAACGCGCGGGACTGCTCGGTGAAACCGCTCGCCTCGTGCTGCGCGAGCACCGTGACACCGGGCACCCGAGGAGGCGCCCCCGGCACGAGCGGGCTCAGCGCGGCCGCGCGCTCCTCGTCCAGGGTCAACCACGCGTTGGCCCGGGTGCGCACCAGCGGTCGCACGTCGAACAATCCGCTGATCGGAAACCCGGCCGCGACCACGTCCTCGGGCAACCCGACCGCCGCCTGCCAACCGTCGACCAGCGTCATCGCGGCCAGGTGGCCCCCCGCCGAACTGCCGCCCACGACCACCCGCGAACGATCCAGCCCGTGGCGCGGCCCCTCGCGGTACACCCACGCGATGGCCGCACGCACCTGCCGGGTGATCTCCTCCAGGGTCGCGGCCGGCGCGAGCGTGTAGTCCGGTACGACCGTCGCCACCCCGCGCTCGGCCAACATCCGCGCCCCGAAGGCCGAGTCCGCACGCGACAACGCCCGCCAATAGCCGCCGTGCACGAACACGAACACCGGACGCGGCGCCGTCGCCGACCCCGGCCCCCACACGTCCAGCCGCTCCCCGCTCGCGTCGTCGTAGACCAGCCCCGTGGTGCCGGGCAGGCCGGCGACCGCCGCCGCCGACTCCGCCCGATAGCGCTCCATCAACCGGGCGAATCGCTCCGGTCCCACCGTCGCCCGCGCGTCGTACGCGACGTCCAGCTCCGCATCCACCGCCGCGTTCGTCATGCGCCGGCACCCCGCGCGAACTCCACCGTCGCGGCCGCCGGCCCGGCGGTGACGTGGTGGTCGGTCCCGTGTGTGCCCGGGGTCACGGTCGGCATGGTCCGGTACTTCCTTCCCGATCGGCAGTGCTCGACAAGCATCAGGCAGCCTCTCGGGTCGCGGCATGCCGATCAAATGCCGGTCTCGGAGAGAGTCATACCATGATCGATATGGGCCTGCGGTGCCGACGCGGTGCGGACAGGATCCGGCGCGCCGCCGAGTGCGTGTCCCGGCGGCCGGTCGATCGTTTGGCGACGTGAGATTTGTTCCGCACCCTCGGAGGGAATGCCCATGCGCCGAATCTGTACGGCGGCTGCCCTGGCCATCACCGCGTTGACGCTGGGATCGACCGCCACCGCCCACGCCGACCGGCCCGGGCCCTCGGTCCTGGACCGGGTCACCAACCTGGACCCCGCCAACCTGGGCCACATGGTGGACGGGCCCACGCAGAAGGCGACCGGCATCGTGACGTCGTCGAACGCACAGCCGTGACCTCGCCGGCGCCGGGTCGCCCCGCGGGGCGATTCCGGCCGGTCGGTACAGTACCCGGATGGTGAACCCACGGGAGCAGATTCTTGCCGAGCTCGGCGTCAAGGCGACCATCGTGCCCAAGGTCGAGATTCGGCAACGGGTCGATTTCCTCAAGCACTACCTGAGGTCGACCCCGGCCAACGGCTACGTGCTAGGGATCAGCGGCGGCCAGGACAGCACCCTGGCCGGCAGGTTGTGCCAACTCGCCGCCGAGGAACTGCGGGCCGAGGGACACGAGGCCGAATTCGTCGCGGTGCGGCTGCCGTACGGAGTGCAGGCCGACGAGCACGACGCGCAGATCGCGCTGGAGTTCATCGCGCCCGACCGGTCGATCACGGTCAACGTCAAGCCGGGCGCGGACGCCGTCGCCGCCGAGGTGGCACTCGGCCTCGCGGAGCAGGCGGGCGACCCGGCCGGGCTGCGGGACTTCGTGCGCGGCAACCTCAAGGCCCGCGAACGCATGGTGATCCAGTACGCGATCGCCGGCCAGGCCGGCCTGCTCGTCGTGGGCACCGACCACGCGGCCGAGGCGGTGACCGGCTTCTTCACCAAGTACGGCGACGGCGGCGTCGACATCACCCCGCTGACCGGACTGACCAAGCGCCAGGGCGCCGCGCTGCTCCAGGAGCTGGGGGCGCCCCCGAGCGTGTGGGAGAAGGTGCCCACCGCCGATCTGGAGGACGACCGACCCGCACTGCCCGACGAGGTGGCGCTGGGCCTGACGTACAGCCAGATCGACGACTACCTCGAAGGTCTCGACGTCGCTCCCGAGGTGGCCGCGAAGCTGGAATCGATCCACCGCGCGACCCGCCACAAGCGCACGGTCCCGGTCACCCCCCTCGACGACTGGTGGCGCTAGCCGATCCCGCCGACGAGGGGATTGGGCACCTCGGTCCACGCGTCGCCCGGGCGGCCCGGGTTCAGGCGCATGCCGGTGAGGGCCTTCGTCGGTAGTGGCCGGGTCGACAGGGCCTCGACGTCGTCGGTGTGGGCGAGGTCTCGGGTGAGCGCGGCGAGCAGTTCGCGCATCGTGTGGGCGTTGCCCGCCAGGGGGCCGAGGGTGCCGGTGATCAGCGACCCGAAGAGCTTGCGTCGCAGTTCGCCGGCGTCGTCGGTGACGGGTCGCCCGGTCAGCGGTGGTGGGGCGATCCGGTGCCGGCGCAGGCGGGCCGGGCTGATCCGCACGTCGGCGATGTCGCGGTAGACCAGGCGCACCGGGTCGCCGGCCCGGTCCACGATCACGAGCAGGTTCTGGCCGTGGGCCTCCAGGGCCACGCCCAGGTCGAGCAGGTCCAGGCAGACCGAGCCGGCCAGCCGGGCGAAGGCCAGGACCGCAGCGGGCGAGCCGGCGAACGCCGCTGCGGGCAACACCCGTTCGCCCGCCTCGTGGTCGGCGTGGGCGCCGGGCGACTCGCGCAGCACCGCCGCGAGGTCGGCGGTGCCGGCACTTGCCGCGGCGAGCGTGCGGGTGATGTGCAGGCGACCGTCGAGGCGGCGCGCGAGCCGGTCCAGGAAGGCGGACACCGCGACGGAGTGCGCCACCGAGTGCTCGGAGATGTCGCGCACCGAGGAGGTCAGCCGAGCGCTCAGGGCGGTCTTGACGTGCGGGCCGCCGGCGAGCGGGGCGAGGGTGCGCAGGGACATCAGGGGATGCGCCGGAAAGCCCGGCCGAACGGGGGTGTCGGGCAGCACGTGCCGGGCCTGCCAAGGGTGGACCGGGACGAGTACGGTGCGCCCCTCGCGCAGGTGGGCCGGCCAGTCGCCGACCACCAGGGCGTCGGCGGTCGCGGCCAGGCCCAGTTGCACCACCGGCCGATGCTCGGGGGCATAGGCGAGTTGCTCGCCGGCGGTGAAGCCGGGTCGGGAGCGACACCCCGGGTGGTAGGGGTGGCCGTCGACGACGCGCTGTTCCCACTCCCAGTCGCTCCCGGGCGGATCGCGCGGGGTCGGTGTGGTGCGGGAAAGGGCGAGGGAGGCCGTGCTGTTGTCGAGTTCGACGGCGAACTCCGGGCCGTGCGGCACCCGTAGCGCGCGGACCAGCCGAGCCGGGTGATGGTACGCGGTGCCCGCGAGCACCACGACGGTGGTCGAGGGCCGGGTATCCCAGGGATCGGGCGCCGGGCCGTGCGCGCGTCGGCCGTCGGCCAGGTGCAGCACGACCGCGTCGCCGGCCCGCTCGTGGCGCACGACCCAGGGCAATCGGTCGTGCACCAGGCCGCGCCACAACCGGCTCAGCACTGCGGCCCGGGCGCCGGGCAGCGCCGCCTCGTACGCGCCGAGCCGATCCGGCGACGCCGTGCGCAACTGGTCGGCCAGGAGCCGTTCACCGATCGTGTGAAACAAGACCTGCTCCCCATTTACGGTCCGTACAGTGAATGACCGTGAACATCCCAGTCTCCGTGATCGACGACATCGCGGCGGGTCCACTGCTCAATTGCCTGCTGCGCGAGTTCGGCGAACCGATCGGGGAACCGGGCGCCGGGCGCCGGATCCACCGGTTGCGCGGCGGCGGGCTGCTGCGGGTGCGGGAGGGGCGGCGCCCGGCACAGCCGGAACGACGCGTGGGCCGGGCATGGCAACGCCTGAGCCACGGCGGCCTGGTCGCGTTGGTGGGAGAGGTCCTGCGGGAGAACACCGGGCGCGCCAATGCCGGACTCCTCGCCGAGATGGTCGACAGCCGGGATGTGCTGGCCTCGATCCTCGCGGCCCGAGTGCGCGCCGAGCCGCCGGCGGATCGATATCTGCGCTCCGAACAGGCCCTGCTGGTGGGGCATCCGTACCATCCCGCACCCAAGGCCCGCGGGGGCGCGCGCTCCGGCACCTGGTTGCGGTACGCGCCCGAGGCGCACGCCCGCTTTCCGCTGACCCTGCTCGGCGTGCGCGAGGACGTGCTCGTGGGCGAGGGCGATACGCGTCGCCTGGACACCCTCGGCGTGGCGCCGGCCGGATACCGACTGCTGCCCGCCCACCCGTGGCAGCTCGAACTGGCGGCGCGGCGACCCGAGGTGCTGCGCGCGTTCACCGACGGACGACTCGTGGCGCTGGGGCACACGGCCGTCGCGGCCCGACCGACCGCGTCGGTACGCACCGTGCATCTGCCCGCCGGTGCCGGGGTGGACGACGTGTTCCTCAAGTTCAGTCTGGACGTACGCATCACCAACGACGTTCGCCGGCTGTGGCGGCACGACCTGGTCAAGGTGTGTCGTACCAACACCGCGGTCGCCGCGGCGTTCGACGCGCTGCCGGGGCCGGCGGCGTGGTTGCGCGAGAGCGGCTACCGCACCGTCGGCGGACTCTTCGAGACGTTCGCGGTCCTGGTCCGGGAGGGGCTCGGGCGGCGGGTGCTGCCCGGGGCCGCGGCGTTGCTCGCGGCCGCGCTGACCGAGGACTTCGACGGCAACCCGCTGGACCGGGTCACCGACCCGTGCCGATGGTGGGCGGCCTACCTGCGCCACGTGGTGCCGCCCGTGCTGGAGGTCTTCGCCCGGCACGGCCTGGTGTTGGAATGCCACCTCCAGAACACCCTGATCGCCGTCGACGGCGAGGGCCTCCCGGTGCAGGCGATCTTCCGGGACGCGGAAGGCGTCAAGGTGCTCCGCGACGTCGGCCGGGCGGTCGGCTGGGAACGTCTGGTCTATTGCCTGGTGGTCAACCACCTGACGGAGATCGCGAGCACGCTCGCCGAGCGCTTCCCGCACACCGCCGACGCACTGTGGCCGGCCGTACGCGCGGAATTCGAGCGTGCCGCGGACGAGTACGAACTGCCCGAGGCCGCCGACCTGCTCACGACGCCGACGCTGCCCGCGAAGGCCAACCTGTCGCTGCGCTGGGGCGACGCCGACGGCGCGCACTCCCACTTCATACCGATGCCGAACCCGCTCCGAGGGCAGACGGCAGCCCACCTGCCGCAGCGGACACCCGCTCCCGTCGGCCCGCTCACCGACGGCGACCCGACGGTCCTGTGCGAGGGCACACCGGCCCCGACGCGGTGACGCCGTTTACGGCGTCGAGCGCGTCCGGGTAGGCGCGCAACACGTGCAGGGGACGGGTGGTACCGGTCGACGACCACGGCACCCCACCTCGGCCGGGGCGATGCGAACCGGGGTCATGGGGGTGGGGTGGCGGGTCGCTCGGACGCGGCGGCGTAGCGGTGGGCCAAGAGGGCGAAGGCGGCCTTGAGTTCGGGTGGTCCGACGACCTCGATGTCGGCGTCGAAGGCGCCGACGGCGGCGGCCAGGCCGGGCCAGGACCACGAGCCCAGCACGAGCCGGCAGCGGTCCGGGCCGAGTTCCTCGACGATTGCCTCGCGGGCGTACCGGGAGACGGCGGCGGCGGGCAGGTCGAGGATCACCTCGCCGCGGCACGGCCACTCGCCGGAGCCGTCGGAACCCTGGAAGCGGCCGGCGACGAAGGTGGCCACGTCCCCGCCGGGCAGCTCGCGTCGGGCGAAACGGGGCCCGGTGGGGACGCGCGGGGTGATCCGGTCCGCGCGGAACGTGCGCCAGTCCGCGCGATCGAGGTCCCAGGCCACCAGGTACCACCGCCCGCTCCAGGTGACCAGATGGTGCGGCTCCACCCGACGCGGCGGGGGCTGGGCGGGGTCGCCGGCGTCGGTGGCCGACGGGTGCGCCGGGGCGTAGTCGAAGCGCAGCACCTCGCGGGCGTGTACGGCGTCGCCCAGGGCCACGAGAACGCCGCCGTCGACCGGCGAGCCCGATCGCGTCGTGGGCCGGCGCACGGCGGTGACCTGCAGGACGTCGATCCGGCGGCGCAATCGCGGCGGCATCACCTGGCGCACGGTGGCCAGCGCCCGTGCCGCGGCCTCCTCGATCCCGACCCCGGCGGTGCCCGCGATCTGCAGGGCGACGGCGAGGGCGACGGCCTGCTCGTCGTCGAACAACAACGGCGGCAGTTCGGCGCCGGCGCCGAGTCGATAGCCGCCCTCGGGTCCCTTGAAGGCCACGATGGGGTAGCCGAGCTCGCGCAGGCGATCCACGTCCCGGCGCACGGTGCGTGGGCTCACGTCCAGCCGCTCGGCCAGCAGCGCGCCGGGCCAGTCCCGGCGTGCCTGGAGCAGGGAGAGCAGCGCGAGCAGACGGGCCGAGGTCTTGGGCATGCCTGCATTGTTCCCCGAGTAGAGGACACTGCCTGGCCGCTTCTGTTGGGATCGTTGTCTCATACCGATCAGCGATCACCCGGAACGACCGGAAGGACCGATCACCATGACCGACACGACGCCGCAGCCCGCCACCCCGGACGCCGAGCGCGCCGACCTGCTCGCGACCCTCGCGACCGCGCGAAAGCACCTGATCGGCACGGTGCAGGGGCTCGACGACGAGCAGGCCCGCGCCTGCCCGACGGTCAGCACGCTGTGCCTGGGCGGGCTGATCAAGCACGTCACGTCCGTCGAGGAGACGTGGACGCGCTTCGTGGTCGAGGGCCCGACGGCGATGTCCTACGACCTGCCCGAGGGGGTCACCTGGGCGGACTTCGCGGCCGGCACCGCCCGCGAGATCCCACAGTGGGCGATCGACCGGGAGAACGGCTTCCGGATGTTGCCCGGCGAAACGCTCGCCGGGATCCTCGAGGACTACGAGCAGGTCGCCGCCCGGACCGACGTGCTCGTCGCCACCCTCCCCGACCTGTCCGCCACGCACCCGCTGCCGGAGGCCCCCTGGCACGAGCCGGGCGCGGCACACAGCGCGCGCCGCGTGCTGATGCACATCGTCGCCGAAACCACCCAACACGCGGGCCACGCCGACATCCTGCGCGAGACCCTCGACGGACGGACATCCATGTAGGCGGGGACGCGGCCGGCCCGCCGGGCCGGCCGGTCCCGGGCCCGGTCCTCGTTTCCGCCGTCCATTCGATCCGCGAGCGCCATGCGCTCGATGAGGGTGCCATCAGATGAGTCCGACAACCATCCTCGACAACCGTGCGCTCAACCGCGCCACGCTCGCTCGGCAGTTGCTCCTCGATCGTGCCGAACTGCCCGTGTCGGACGCCGTCTCCCATCTCGGCGGTCTACAGGCGCAGGAACCACAGGAGCCGTTCGTCGGACTCTGGTCGCGGCTGCACGCCTTCGACCCGGCGACGCTCTCCGACCTGCTGATCGGGCGGGACGTGGTGCGGACCCACCTGATGCGCCGCACCGTGCATCTCGTCACCGCCGCCGACGCCCTGGCCTGGCGCGCCCGCCACGACGCCATGTTGCGCCAACGGGTCCTGGGCACCTACCGCACCGACCTCGACGGCCTCGACCTCACCGAACTCGCCGCGGCCGGACGGGCGATCATGGCCGACGGCGAGCCCCGCACGATGGCCGAACTCACCCGCGCCCTCGCCGAACATTGGCCGACGACAAACCGGCGCGCACTGGGGGAGATGCTGATCGCCGCCCTCGTGCCGATGGTGCAACTCCCGCCGCGCGGGCTCTGGCGCACCAGGGCGGGAGTACGCAACGTGCGACTCGCGGCCTGGCTGGGCCGCGACATCGACCCGCTCGACCCGGACGGTGCCGACCTCGTGGGTCAGGCGCTGGTACGGCGCTACCTGGCCGCGTTCGGCCCCGCCGCCACCGCCGACCTGCGGGCCTGGAGCGGCCTGGCCGGACTCCCGGCCGCGGTCGCGGCCATCCGCCCGGAGCTGGTCGCCTTCCGCGACGAGCGGGGCCGCGAACTGCTCGACCTCCCGGACGCGCCACGCCCCGACCCCGACACGCCCGCCCCGGTCCGGTTCCTGCCGGCGTTCGACAACGCGATCCTCGGCTACCACGACCGCAGCCGAATCATCGACGACGCCCACCGCGGCCTGTCGGTGGCCGGCGCCCGCGTCGTCCTGGTGGACGGCCGAGTCGCCGCGACCTGGACCGTCGAGACCGACACCGTGGTCGTCACCCCCCTGGCCCCCCTCTCCCGACCCGACCACACCGCCCTCACCGAACAGGGCCGAGAACTGGCCTCGTTCCTCTCCGACCACGCCACCGACGGAGTCCGCATCACCGCTGTGTGAACGCCGCGTCGCCCGGCGCCGGAGAAACAATCGCCCAGGGCGGACGATCATGCCGCGGCCCCGGAACACCACCGGCGACAACCACCGGAACCGCGTCGGCGGCAGTAGGTGATCGGCGAGCTCCCGTAGCCTGGTCCGAAAGGGTGGGCGGTCGGGAGAGAGTGGGCACGGCGTGTCGATCGGGCTGATGATCGTTCTCGGTGTTCTCGGATTGATCGTGGTCGGGCTGTTGTTCGCCGCGTTGATCGGGGCGACGTTCGGGCGGCGGGCCCGGGCGGGCAGGCGGGCCGGTCGGTACACCTCGCGGCCCGGGAACTCGTCGAGCAATTGGTGAGGTCGGGTTGCGGGTCGACCCCCGGCCCCGCTTCGGGGCGGACGGTGCCGGGAGCCGGTACCGCCCGTCCCGGCAGCGGGTCGACGGCAGGTCAGTAGTCGACGCGGTCGGGTTTGGCGAGCCATGCGTCGAAGGGGGCCGTACGGTTCGGCAGGTCGAGTTGTTCGACCCGGGTCGGCCACATCGACCTGGGCTTCTTCTCGAAGAGGTCGTAGAACTTGCGGTCGTCGAAGCCGGCCACCGCGGCGTCGTGCCGGTCGGCGGAGTAGACGATCCGGTCGACACGCGCCCACAGCGCGGAGGAAAGGCACATCGGACACGGCTCACACGAGGTGACCAGGACGCAGCCTTCGAGCGAGAAGGTGTCCAGTTGCCGGCAGGCGGCGCGCATCGCGCTCACCTCGGCGTGCGCCGTCGGATCCAGGGTCGCGGTGACCCGATTGTTGCCGATCGCGACGATCTCGCCGTCCTTGGCGAGCAGCGCGCCGAACGGACCGCCGCCCTTGGTCACGCTGTCGGTGGCCAGCCTGATCGCCTCGTCCATCCAGGCGCGTTCGAGGTTGTGGGTGCTTGATTCCTGGGCGTGCGCGGTCATCGTCACTCCTTTGTCGGGGGTGGTGGTGCGGTGGGTGGGGACGCGGGAGTTCAGCGCGGTTCGATGCCGCAGATGTGCTCCGGTGCCACCGGGGTGTGGGTCAGGTTCAACCCCGTCGCGTGGCGGATTGCGTTGACGATCGCCGGGGTGGCGGAAATGGTGGGCGGTTCGCCGACACCACGCACGCCGTACGGCGAGTTCGGGTCGGCCCGTTCGATTACGTCCACCGTCATCGGCGGCATGTCCACGATGGTCGGGATCAGGTAGTCGGTGAACGACGGGTTGCGGATCCGGCCGTTCTCGACCCGGATCTCCTCCATCACGGCCAGACCGAGCCCCTGCGCGGAACCCCCGTGGATCTGCCCGACGACGGCGTCCGGGTTGATCGCCCTGCCGACGTCCTGCGCACAGTCCAACTGCACGACCTTGACCAGACCCAATTCGGTGTCCACGTCCACCACCGCGCGGTGCGCGGAGAAGGCGTGTTGCACGTGCACCCGCCGGCTCTGCCCGGTCACCGGGTCCATCGCGTACGTCTGCCGGTGGTGGTATTCCCTGGTCTCCTCGATCACGTCCTCGCCGAGCACGTCGACGAGATCGGCCAGGACACCGGTGACTTCGGAAACGATCTTGCCGCCGGCCAGCGACAGATCCGCGGGGTTCTCGCCGAACCGCCGGGCCACCCGGTCGAAGAGCACCTCGCGGACGGCCTCACACGCGTTCTTGACGGCGCCGCCGGTGATGTAGGTCTGCCGCGACGCCGAACTCGACCCCGCGTCACCGACGTCGGTGTCGTTCGGATGGATGTTCACCCGCTCCACGCCGAGTTCGCTGCGGGCGATCTGCTGCTGCACGGTGATCAGGCCCTGTCCGACCTCGGCCGCCGCCGTGTGCACCATCGCGATGGCATGGCCGCCGATGGCCTGCAACCGCACCCGCGCCGTGGAGTAGTCGTCGGCGCCTTCCGCGTAGGAGATGTTCTTGACGATCACGCTGTAGCCGACGCCCCGGACGATGCCTTCGCCGTGCGTGGTGTTGGCCGCACCACCGGGCAACTCCCGGATGTCCACCGGTTCGGTCCGCGTCTCGGGCGGCAGCGGGATGTTCCTGACCCGCTCCAGCAGTTCGGCGACCGGCGCCGGGTAGTCCAGCACCTGCCCGGTGGGCATCGCCGAGCCCTCGCCGACGGCGTTGAGCCGACGCAGTACCACCGGATCCATCCGCAACGCCTCGGCCAGCTTGTCCATCTGGGACTCGTAGGCGTACGCGGGCTGCACCGCGCCCAGGCCACGCATCGCGCCGCACGGCGGGTTGTTGGTGTACAGGCCCCAACCCTTGATGTCGACGTTGGGTACCTCGTACGGCCCGATGCCCAACGAGGTGGCGTTGCTGACCACGACGGGGGTCTTGGAGGCGTACGCGCCACCGTCGAAGTACATCCTGGCCTTGACGTAGACGAGCCTGCCGTCCTTGGTCGCGCCGTGCTCGTAGTACATCTTCGCCGGGTGCCGGTGCACGTGGCCGTAGAAGGATTCCTCTCGGTTGTAGACCATCTTCACCGGTCGGGCGGTGTGCAGCGCCAACATGCAGCAGTGGATCTGCATGGACAGGTCTTCGCGGCCACCGAAGGCGCCGCCGACCCCGGACATGGTGAAACGCACCTTCTCGACCGGGAGTCCGAGTGCTCGCGCGGTCTGTCGCTGGTCCACGTGCAGCCACTGGGTGGCGAGGAACAGGTCGACCCCGCCGTCCTCGCCCGGGACGGCCAAGCCGGATTCCGGCCCGAGGAACGCCTGGTCCTGCATGCCCATGGTGTACACGTCGGAGACCACGACGTCGGCCCGTGCATTCGGATCGCCGGTGACGATCGGCTGATAGCGCACCACGTTGCCCCCGGGATGCAGCTTGGGCAGCGTGTCGTCGTGCGCGGCGCGCTCCGGGTCGGTGATCGGCTCGAACACCTCGTATTCGACCACGATCTTCTTCAGCGCGCGCCGGGCCGTCTCCGGGTGATCGGCGGCCACCAAGGCGACCGGCTCGCCCTGGTAACGCACGATGTCCCGAGCGAGGACCGGCGTATCGGCGACCTTGAGGCCGTAGATGTTCTCGCCGGGGACGTCCTCGTGGGTCAACACCGCGTATACGCCGGGGTGGGCGAGTGCGGGTCCGATGTCGATGGAATGGATCCGCGCATAGGGGTGTGGGCTGCGCAGCGTCGCACCCCAGAGCATGTCCTGCGCCCACAGGTCCGAGGAATAGGCGTACTCCCCGCGTACCTTGAGCGTTCCGTCCGGCCGCAGCGGGCTGTCGCCGATCCCGCCGGTGATCAATTCGTCGAGGTCCTGCGGGGTGCGGGCGGGAGAGGTCTGTTCGGTCATCGGGAAGCCCCCACGGTCTGGATACTCGGCGGCCCGCACCCGGGCCGGGTGGGTTCGGGCCGAGTGGGCCGGGCCGCCGGGTGGGTTCGGACGGAGCGGATCGAATTCGTGCGTTTGACAGGTGATTTGCCGATGCTCCGCGGCTCGCGCGAAACAGCGCTCCTCGATGCGGTTTCCGGCTGATCGCGGTTGGTCGGAAGCTGTGAGAAGTACACAGTCCATCCGGGGTGACCCGCCACGGGCGGAAGAAATGAAAGGCCACGCAGGCCCGGACCGGCTCTTCGTAGAGTCCTACAAGCCCCGGGTCACCGTCGACCGGGTCACCCGCACCGCGGTTCGCCTACGGGGTCCAGCGGGCGCGGAGGGTGGCATCGGGGTCCGGGAGGACGGCGGAGAGCAGGGGTGCGGATTCGGCCGGGTCCAGGGACAGGGCCATGGCGGCGCGGGCGCCGGTGAGGGTTCGGGCCAGGTCCGGGTCTTCGCCGCGGGCGACGAGGGCGGCGAGGTGCCGGGTCCCGGTTTCCCAGACGAGCCGGAACAGGTCGTCCCCGGTGACGGAGGCGAGGACGCCGGCGACGTCCGGGGAGAGATCGGGCCAGACGAGCAGGCGTGCGCGCGGGGCGAGTCGGGCACGGATCGGGTCGAGGGTGGCGGTGGTGAGTCGGTGCCATCGGGAGGTGGAGGCGAGGTAGCCCTCTTCGAGGATCACCGCACCGCGCGCGGCGACGAGCGCTGCGGTCTCCGCCCAGAACCCGGCGTCGGCGACGCGTGGCGCGGGAGCGTCGAGGTTCGGTGCGTACGGTGAGCCCACCATGGCTTCGGGGAACAGCCCCAGTTCGCGGGTGTGGGCGAGCGCGCGTTCGCAGGGGTCCGTGCTGCCGACGTAGACGTACTGGTCGTAGCCGACATGGACGAAGAAGCGTCCCTCGTCCTCCAGTCGGCACCAGGCGCCGCTGTCGCGCAGCATGGCGCGGACCAGTTCCAGCGCGGTGGCCACGGGCACTCGGGCGCCGTCGTGGTAGCCGGTGAGGTCGGGTGGGAAGAGTCCGGCCAGGCCGTGGCCGGCGGCGGTCGCGGCCGGGCCGGACTCGACCGGGCCGCCGACGCCCGGTTCCCGGATGGAGACTTCGGTGCTTCCGCTGTCCCGGGCGAAGGCGGCGACCGCGGACAGGTAGCCGGCTTCGACGGGGCCGCGGTCGCTCTCGGAGTGCTCGATGCCGGTGTAGCGACCGTACCCGTCGCGGTCGGCCGGGTCGTATTTGGTGACGCGGTAGGTGTACGGCAACACGTGGACTCCAGGTGGCGTCGGGCGAGGGGCGGCGGGGCCGTCGGGCACGAGGGTAGGGGCCGCCGGGCGTGCCCTCGGCGCCGCGAGCCCGCGTGCCTGCCGCAAGTCGCCTTCGCGGCCTTGCCGATGCGTTCGAGCGGGTGCCTTGCCGCGCGCACGAATCGGGCTCGCCGGCGGGGGAACGGCGGTCCCGGACGGTGTTCGTCGATGCCCTCCTCCCGGTTCTGCGGGCCTGTGACCGGCGGTGGAACTCCTGGTGCCCCCCGGGCGGGGATGGGCCGTCCCGGGATACCTCCGGGGCCTGCGCGGGGCCGTTGTGCGCCGAGGCCGGGGAGCCTTCGGCGGCTCGGGTGTGAAGCTCTGTGTGGCGATCTGAAGGCTTGGATGGCCGGGTGGCGTGGAGGGGATTGACATCCGGGATTCTGGAGGCTTGTAGCGGCAATTGGCCGGCTTGTATGCCGGCATACAGATCACTCGATCGGTATGATTGCGCTTGTTCTCGGATCGAGAATCGCGGCCCCGAAGGGGCCTTGTTCGGCATGCCTGCCCGCAGCCGATACCGCCCGACCACACCAACGCTCCCGTCACTCGACGGGAGCGCTGCTTGCAATGCCAGAAACGAGGGCTCCATGACCGATCCCGGCATCCTCTCCGTCGCCCCCGCGTCGCACGCCGACCGCACCGGCGGGGCGGGCGACCCCTACGACGCCGGTACGATCACCGTGCTGGACGGGCTGGACGCCGTTCGCAAACGGCCGAGCATGTACATCGGTTCGACCGGTGAGCGCGGCCTGCATCACCTGGTGCAGGAGATCGTCGACAACTCGGTCGACGAGGCTCTGGCCGGTTGCGCGGACCGGATCGACGTGACGCTCCTGCCCGACGGCGGCGTTCGGGTGGTGGACAACGGGCGCGGCATCCCCGTGGGCATGCACCCCCAGGCGAAGAAGTCCGGCGTCGAACTCGTGCTGACCGTGTTGCACGCGGGCGCCAAGTTCGACGGCGTGGGATACGCGGTCTCCGGCGGCCTGCACGGGGTCGGCCTGTCCGTCGTCAACGCCCTGTCCACCCGGCTGTCCGTGGAGATTCGCACGGACGGACATCGATGGAGCCAGGACTACCGCAACGGCGTGCCCGGCGCCGCTCCCGCCCGCCACGAGGCCGTGACCGACACCGGCACGTCAGTCGCCTTCTGGGCCGATCCGGACATCTTCGAGACCGTCGAGTACTCCTTCGAGACCCTGGCCCACCGTCTTCAGCAGATGGCCTTCCTCAACCAGGGCCTGACCCTGACCCTGACCGACGAACGCGCCGGCACCCGACCGGCGACCGGCGCGGCCGACCACGACCACGCCGGCGGGGAGCCGGGGGAGGACGGTGCGGCCCGGTCGGTCGAATACCGCTACCAGGGCGGCGTCGTCGACTTCGTGCGGCACCTCAACTCGCGCAAGGGCGATCCGGTACATCCCTCGGTGATCTCCCTCCGGACCGAGGATCCGGGGCAACTCCTCTCCGTGGACGTCGCGTTGCAATGGACCACCCGGTTCAGCGAGGGCGTGTACTCCTTCGCCAACGCCATTCACACGCACGGGGGAGGCACCCACGAGGAGGGCCTCCGTACCGCGGTGACCGGCGTGGTCAACCGCTATGCCCGCGAGCGCAGGCTGCTGCGGGACAAGGACGAGAACCTCTCCGGCGAGGACATCCGGGAGGGATTGACGGCGATCGTCTCGGTGAAGCTGGGCGAGCCGCAGTTCGAGGGCCAGACCAAGACCAGGTTGGGCAACACGCAGGCGCGGACGTTCGTGCACAAGGTCGTGCACGAGCACCTGTCCGACTGGTTCGACCGCAACCCGCTCGAAGCGGTGGACATCGTCCGCAAGGCGGTCAGCGCCCGGACCGCGCGGGTGGCGGCCCGCAAGGCACGCGATCTCACCCGTCGCAAGAGCATGTTGGAATCCACCGCGTTGCCGGGCAAGCTCGCCGACTGCCGGTCCACCGACCCGGCCGCCTGCGAGATCTTCATCGTCGAGGGCGATTCCGCCGGCGGTTCCGCCAAGTCCGGCCGCGACCCTCGGCACCAGGCGATCCTGCCCATCCGCGGCAAGATCCTGAACGTCGAGAAGGCGCGCATCGACAAGATCCTGCAGAACACCGAGATCCAGGCGCTCGTCTCGGCCTTCGGCACCGGGGTGCACACCGACTTCGACCTCGGCAAGCTCCGCTACCACAAGGTCATTTTGATGGCGGACGCCGATGTCGACGGCCAACACATCAACACCCTGTTGCTCACCTTCCTGTTCCGCTTCATGCGACCCCTGGTCGAAGCCGGGCACATCCACCTCTCCCGGCCCCCGCTCTACAAGATCAAGTGGAGCCGGGACGACACCCAGTACGCCTACAGCGACCGCGAGCGCGACAACCTCGTCGCACTCGGCGCACGCCAGGGCAAACGCCTGCGCGACGACACGATCCAACGCTTCAAGGGCCTCGGCGAGATGAACGCCGAGGAGCTGCGCGTCACCACCATGGACCCCGCGCACCGCGTCCTGGGCCAGGTCACGCTCGAGGACGCCGCCCGAGCCGACGGGCTGTTCTCCGTCCTGATGGGCGAAGACGTGGACGCACGGCGCCTGTTCATCCAACGCAACGCCCGGGACGTACGTTTCCTCGACATCTGAGTCCTCGGGAGCCGGCGCCCGACGGGGCTCAGTCGAGGATCGCCGTGGCCTCGATCTCGACCAGGTGCTCGGGGACGTCCAGGGCGGCGACCCCCAGCAGGGTGCCCGGCGGTACCGGGGTGACGCCGAGCCGCGCGGCGGCCCGACCGACGCCGGCCAGGAACAGGGGCAGCTTGTCGGGGGTCCAGTCGACGACGTGGACGGTCAGCTTCGCCACGTGGTCGAACGTGGCGCCGACCCCGGCCAGGGCGGTGGCGATGTTGAGGTAACACTGCTCCACCTGCGCCGCGAGGTCGCCGGCGCCGACGGTCACCCCGTCGGCGTCCCAGGCGACCTGTCCGGCGACGAAGACCAGCTTGGATCCGGTCGCGATCGACACCTGTCGGTACGCGTCGATCGCCGGGAGTCCGACGGGGTTCACCAGGGTGACGGCCATGTTGCCTGCCTTCGTGTACGGAGGGTCCACGGGCGCGCCCGCGCAACGCCGGGACCCGCGACCGCTCTCTTGTGGTTACTGGTGAACTGTAGGAGAGTGAGCGCTGACCTGGAAGAACGCACTTTTCGGTGACTGAGGAACCTTATGGTGACCAAGCGCGGGGACTTGCCCCACGACGCGGACCTGCTACGCGCGGACTCGCTGGCGCGGGAGATCTTCTCGGACGTCGCCAACAAGTGGGCGCTCCTGATCATCGGCGCCCTCGACCAGGGCACGCTCCGTTTCGGGGAGCTGCGCAACGAGGTCGAGGGCATCAGCCACAAGATGCTCACCCAGAACCTGCGCATGATGGAACGCAACGGCCTGATCGAGCGCAAGGTGTATCCCACGGTGCCGCCACGGGTCGAGTACACGCTCACCGAATCGGGCCAAGCCCTGCGGGCCACGGTCGACGGCATGTGCGACTGGACCCAGCGCTACCTCGGTCACATCGAGGCATCTCGCCGCAGCTTCGACGGGTGACGGGGGACGCCTCGCGGTGGCGGGGTGGGGCGGTGGTGAGCCGACTGTGGGCATCGATGATCCGTGCCCCGTCGTCGTCCCCCCGGGCGTTGTCGCCGGGGGGACTCGGTCGAACGGTCGGGTGTTACGCCTTGGGGCCCTGTTGGATTCGGACCATGTTGCCGGAGGGGTCGCGGAAGGCGCAGTCGCGGGGGCCCCAGTTCTGGTCGATCGGCTCCTGCAGCACTTCGGCGCCGGACGCCCGTACACGTTCGAAGGTCGCGTCCACGTCGTCGGTGCTGAAGACGGTCATCGGCAGGACGCCCTTGGTGAGGAGTTCCTGGAGGGTGTCGCCGTCGGACTGGGAGCGGCCCGCGTGCGGCGCGGAGAGCACGATTTCCAGGCCGGGCTGGGTCGGGCTGCCGAGGGTGACCCAGCGGAACCCGTCGGAGGCGACGTCGTTGCGGACCTCCAGGCCGAGGCCGTCCCGGTAGAAGGGGAGTGCCTCGTCGGGGTCGTTGACGGTGATGTGGCAGTACTGGAGTGCGATGTTCATGCCGTCCACGTTAGGCGGCGGCGTCGGGGCCTGCTTCTCGAATCCTGATCGGATTTCTCGTCGGCCGGGTCTGTACCTTGGCCACACACGCGGGCATCGCGGCCGGGGCGTCGTGGTCCCGGTTGCGGTAGGCGCTGGGCGTCTCGCCGGTGATCTCGGTGAACCGCGAACTGAACGAGCCCAGCGAGGTACAGCCGACCGCCATGCACGCGTCGGTCACGCTCATTCCGCCACGCAACAACGCCATCGCCCGCTCGATCCGGCGGGTCATCAGGTAGCTGTACGGCGTCTCGCCGTAGGCCGCCCGGAAGCGTCGGGAGAAGTGCCCCGGGGACATCAACGCGCGGGCGGCCATCGTCGGCACGTCCAGCGGCCGGGCGTACTCGCGGTCGATCAGATCCCGCGCCCGGCGCAGGTGGGCGAGGTTGGCGAGTTCTTCCGGGGTCATGTCCCGACGCTAGCACTGCCCGCCGACGCGGCCGGGGTGCGGCTCAGGGCTCCCGTGGGTTCGCCGCCGGGGGTGTCGGCGGTCCGATCGCGAGCAGTCTTCGGGCCAGGTCGTGGGCGTGCGTCGCGAGTTCGGGCGGGTCCAGGACCTCGAAGTCGTGTCCCAGCAGGAGCATGTGCACGAGGATGGCATCGAGGGAGGCGGCGCCGCTGCGGACCTCGCAGCGGCCGTCGCCTCGCGGGATGACCACGGCCGACGAGGCGGAGACGCGGGCACGGACCGCATCGGCCGACGCGTGGACCAGAACGCGGGCCCGATGTCGGTAGACCCGGCCGGTCACCCCCTCCTGGACGTACGCGGCCGCGTCCGGCGCCGGGCGCGGCCGGTAGCTCCAGGTGCGTGCGGCCACGTCGGTCATCCGGTCGATGCGGAAGCTGCGCCAGTCGTCGCGGTCGAGGTCGTAGGCGAGGAGGTACCAGCGCCGATCGGAGGCGACCAGGCGATAGGGCTCGACCCGTCGCCGGTGTACCTCGTTCCCGGACGGATAGTCGAAACCGGCCTCGACCTCGTCGCGACAGGCGCCGGCCAGGGTCATGAGCACCTGCGGATCGAGCGGGTCGGCGCCGCCGAAGGATTCCACCGAGGCGGAGAGCGCGCGCACCTCGTGTCGCAACCGGGTGGGCAACACGCGGTCGAGCTTGCTCAGGGCCCGCAGCGCGGCGTCGCCCGCGCCGGGGATCGCGCCGCCGGCGCCGGCGACGAGCGAGACCACGGTGGCGATCGCCTCCTCGTCGTCGAGGAGCAGCGGCGGCAGGTCCGTGCCGGGGCCGAGACGGTAGCCGCCGCCGACGCCGGGGCCGGCGTGCACCGGATAGCCCAGTGTGCGTAGTCGTTCGACGTCGCGCCGGACCGTGCGCGTGGTGACGGCGAGCCGGTCGGCGAGTTCGGGGCCGGTCCAGGCGCGGCGTTGTTGCAGCAGACCGAGGAGGGTGAGGACGCGTTCCGTGGTGCCCCGCTCGTCGCCGTTCGCCGTGTCCATGCCGGCCACCCTGTCAGAGATCGCGGACCGAATCCGTCCGCATCGTCTGCCAGGGTGGTCGCACGGACTCGACAAGGTCCGCAGCCCCACCGCGAAACCATGGAGAACGGAGCACGACGATGAGCCGCCACGTGCAGATCACTTTCGACGCCCACGATCCTCGGGCCCTGTCGGTCTTTTGGCGCGACGTGCTCGGCTACGTCCACCCGGGGCCGCCCGGGGTCGACGTGCCCGAGGGCGTCGACCCGCTGTCCGCGTGGGACGAGTTCCTGGCGCGGATCGGGGTGCCGCAGGAGCAGTGGAACACGAGGTCGGCGATCGAGGACCCGGACGGGCAGGGCCCGCGGGTGTTCTTCCAGCAGGTACCGGAGGACAAGGTCGCCAAGAACCGCGTGCATCTGGACGTGCGCGCGGCTCCCGGCCTGGCGGGCGAGGAGCGGATGGCGGCGCTGGAGGTCGAGTGCGCCCGGCTCGTCGCGATGGGGGCGACGCGGGTGCGTCGCGACGAGCCGGCTCCGCCGATGAGCGCGGGTTACCTCGTGATGACCGACCCCGAGGGCAACGAGTTCTGCCTGGACTGACCCGGCCCCTGCCACCCGGCCCCTGCCACCCGGGCCGTGCCCCCGCCGCCCGCGCGGCCGGGGCACGGTGCGAGGGTCCGGCCGGGGGTCGGAGCGGTCAGAGGGTGCCTGCGTCCGGTCGGTTCGACCAGTGCGTGTTGGGCGCCTCGGTGGGGCGGTATCCGTCGGCATCCCCGGTGTCGAGGACTTCGGCGATCGCGCGGAAGAAGGGGTGGCCGCCGGGCCGGTGGTCGTCCGACAGGTCCGTCGGCTGATGCCACTCGTCCAGCCGGAGGACCAGCGGGATGTCGGCCGGGATCCCGGCCCGTACCTCGCGGTCGTCGGCCAGGAGCAGCTCCCGGTGTTCCGGCACCAGGGACCGGAACACGTCTTCCAGCGGGGTCCCTTGCGCCGCATCCACCACCAGCGCGCGACCGCGGACGACGATCGGAACGCCGCCGCGGAACTGCTCCGCGTCGTCCCCGTCGCCCTCGACGTCGTCCATGTTGTCGACCCGATGGAGGAAGTCGTTCGTCGGGCCGATGTCGCCGTGGGTGAGGCAGTTCCCGAAGACATGGACCACGTCGATCAGGTTGCGGCCGCGGGGACTGTAGCCGAGCAGTTCGACGACCCAGGCCCACCTGTGCGAGTCCGCGAACAGGTGCATGCGGACGTCCACCGGATAGTGGTAGCCGTTGTCCAGGTCGGGGAACCTGCCGGTGTCGTAGGCGAGATCGAACTGGCCGAGGATCGAGGAGACGGTCTTCACGGCGCGTGATCGTACAAGCCGGGTCGGACGGGCCGGGCCGCGGTGTTCGAGTCGGCGGGCGTGGTCAGATGTCGGCGTCGACGGGCTCGCCGGCGGTGCGTCGGTCGATCGGGCTGCCGGTGACCGAGACCGGGATTCCGTGCGGCGCGGCGTGCGTGCGGAGGTCGTCGACCAGGTCTCGGACGGCTTCGAAGGCCAGGTAGGAGAGGACGTGGCGGCGGCGCGAGCCGTTGCGCATCGTGTAGCGCATCGTGACGTAGCACATGTTGTCGAAGTGCGGGCGGATCTCGATGGCCGCGATGTCCACCCAGGCCACCCGGCGGGTGCCGAACAGTCCCATCAGCGCCGGTCCCTGCGGTTTGATCACGATCTTCTGCCGGAGGAAGTAGACGAACATGAGGACGAAGAGCACGACCGACGCGATGATCGCGTAGCGCACCCAACCGACGTCGACGAACGCCGGGACGACGCCCACGATCACCGGGACGAGGGGGATCGACATGTCCCAGCCCAACCGGGGTTGCCACAACACGCCGTCGGCCGTCACCGAGCGGTTGCCTCTGTTTCGACCCACCGGACCCCCGTTGCACACGTGCTCACCGACACCCTCACCCGGATGTCGCCGTTCGGGTCATCCTATGAAAACGGAATCACCGCCACCGCAGGGAAAAGCCTCGACTCGACCTCGGCTCACGAGGAGGACGGCTTGGGCGGATTCGCGGCGCGGGTGGCGCGGTCGCGGGCCGGCTCGGTGCGGTTGGCCACCCCGAGCTTGGCGTAGGCGTGTGCGAGGTGTGTCTTGACGGTGCCGCGTCCGATGAACAACTCGGCCGCGATCTGCGGGTTGCCGAGCCCGCGGACCGCCGGCTCGGCCACGGAGCGTTCGGCCGGGGTGAGAGCGGCCCAGCCCGTCACCGGCCGGGTGCCGCGGCGGTTGACCCGAAGTGCCCGCTCGGCGGCCTGGTCCAGGGTCAGTGCCCGGCCGCGAGCCAGTGCGGCGGCGACGGCGGGCCCGGTCGGCAGCGGCGATCGTGCGGCGAGGTAGCCGGTGTCCCCACGGGCTCGGTGCGCCGCGCCCAGGAGCAGTGCGGCTCGTTCGGGCGTGCCGGCCGCCGCCGGCGCCTCCAGGCTGTCGATGCAGCCGAGGACCAGGCCGTGCCGGAGCCGGATGCGCAGCGCGTCACGATGCAGGGCGGCGGCCGCGGTCGCATCCTCGGCGGCGATCAGGTGGGCCCGCTCCGCCGGCGCCACGGCCCGCAGTCGGGGCATCGCGGCCAGGGTCGGCGAGGACTCGGCCTGCTCCAGCCTGCGGCGAGCCGCCGGGGCGTCGCCGGTTCGGCGCAGGGCGGCCACGTGGGTGAGCAACAGGTCGGGGGTGAGCGCGTGTTGCTCCCGTGCGCACCAGCGCAACGCGTCCGCGGCGGCGCCGCGCCACAGGGCCACCTGGGCGCGGGTCGCGGACCAGCCGGGGACGTAGGGGGCCGTCGACGCCTCGTCGATCACCCGCTGTAGCTCGTCCATGATCGCCTCGGCCTCGTCGAGTCGGCCGCGCAACGCGATGATGCGGGCCAGTCCCCAGGCCGCGGTGCCGATCCGGACGAAGTCGTGCAGTGGGGCGGCGGCGTCCCGGGCGCGGAGGGCGGTCTCCTCGGCCTCGGCGAGGTTTCCGGTGTGGGCCCGGCCGATGGCGAGGGCGGCCGGCGCCGTGCCGGCGATGCCTCGGTCGCCGCGGCGGAGCAGGGCGGTCGCGGACCGGTCGAGCCGGTCGAAGGCGGCGGCGTGGTTCTCGCCGAGCTGATCGATCAGGCCGACGAGTACGCCGGACGCGTCCCGGCCGAAGTCGTCGCCGACGGCCGCGGCTTCGTGATGGGTGCGCAGGGCGAGTTCACGCGCGGCGGCGAGGTCGGTGTGGAGCAGGCCGATCGCGACCAGTTGTTGCGCGAGCAGCGTGGTGCCCGGATCGTCGGCCCGACGCCCGAGCGCCGCCGCGCCTGGAGGATCGACTCCAGTTCGGTTGCCCGGCCGACGAAGGACGACAGGTCGGCCGGGAGGTGGATCACCATGGCGAGGAGTCTGCCATCCGGCCTGCGCACGGACGGTCGCGCGGGGTGCGAAACGTCTGCCGGCGGCACGGACACCGGGGCCCTGGTGCTGATCTACGACCGACTCCGGGAGACGGCGCCCAAGTCGGACTCCGCCGAGGATGGCTGACGGGCCGCCCCTCCGCTGCCGGCGCACACCACTCACGAGCGCAACTGCCACCACCAGGCTTCCACGACCCAGGGGCATACCGACTCGCCGTGCCGGTCGTAGGCAGTACGCCGGAGGAGCCGGGTGTCCAACGGCGCGACGACCCGCTCCAACTCCCGCCGGGCGCCGACGGGCAGGCAGCGCATCGCCTCCCCGAGGGTGTCGCGTGCGGCGAGCAGGTCGCAGCCGGCGCATGGGCACTGCGCGACGGGGAACGGCCCGGGTTTCGGGGCCCGTTGCTCCCGGTCGCGGGCCAGGGAGATCGCGCCGGGCCACAGGTGTTCCACGTCCACGATCGAGGCGGGCGGGGCCGTGGACGTGGCGTCGATATCGGTCGAGGGCGGTGCCCGTGGCGCCGAGCCACAGGCACCGCTCTTCCATGGTGCCAATGGCCGCTCGCGTGCGGGCCGAGACGCCGCGCACGCGGGGGAGGGGTTCGCCTGCTTTGCCGGGTCGCGATCGCCGGACGCGGACGGCCCCGGGGCGCCTACGCGGCATGGCCCTTGCGGATCGAGGGCATCCGGTCATCCTGCCACGGGCCGACGGGTGCGGCTCGGGTGGCGTGGCGCGGTGGGGTGCCCAGGTGTTCGCTCAGGTGGTTGCGACCAGTAGTTCCTCGCCGCTCGATGTGCGGAGGCCGTCCGGGCGGTCGGTGAAGTAGCGGTCGTTGAGGTCGGCGGCCGATACGTGCCGGGCCTGCGGGAAGCCCGCTTCGCGGGCCAGCGTCAACATCTCCTCCGGGGCGAAGAAGCTGACGAACGGCGTCCCGGACTCCCGGGCACCCCGCACCGCGACCTCGAACCCGGCGCGCTTGTCCGGGTCGAGCAGTTGCGGCGGAAGCTGGAACGTCATGGCCAGCGTGGATCCCGGGGCAAGCTCCGCCAGTCGGCGCAGGGTGGCCGCGTTCGCCTCCCTGCTCAGGTACAACGCGACGCCCGTGGAGACCACCACCGCCGGCTGTTCGGCGTCGAACCCGGCGGCCGTCAGTCGATCCCACCACGACCCGCCCGCCTCGAAGTCGACCGGCACCAGCCGCAGCCAGTCCGGGACGCCGAAGCCGAGTTCGTCCAGCCGCCGGCGCTTCCAGACCTGGGGTTCGGGTCGGTCGACCTCGAACACCCGCAGGCGCGAGGCGATTTCCGGCCTGCGCTGGGCGAAGGTGTCCAGGCCGGCGCCGAGGATCACGTACTGGCCGACGCCGCGATCGGCCTGTTCGACCACCAGGTCCTCGATGAAGCGGGCCCGGGCCACGATCGCCGCCCGGAACCATTCGGTCAGGGTCGGGTCCATGTCCCCGCGCCGGAGCCAGTCCTCGCCGGGATCGGCCAGTCGCAGGCCGATCTCGTCCTCCAGGACGTACGGCGGCGCGTCGAGTCTGATGTGCAGGGCCCGCCACAGGGCCGTCCGTACCGCCGTGCTGTCCGGCGCCCCGGTTCGTTGGTCGGCCATCACGCACTCCCCCTTCGATGCTCGGCTGTTCGCGATCAGTGCTCGGCCGGGGCCTGAATGCTCCACAGGCGCCCGTCGGGGTCGCGGACGGTCATCTCCCTGGTCCCGTAGTGGGTGTCCGCGAAGGGCGTGACCACCTCGGTGCCGGCGGCGGGGGTGAACGCATCCGCGTCCGCCACCTTCAGGACCAGCCGCATCTCGGGCTCCTTGTCCCGAGGGACCTCGGCGATGAACACGTACGGGCCGTCGCCGTTGCGGAGTTGGCCGGAGTTGTGATCCGTGGAGAACTCCAGCTCGTAGCCCAGTCCCTGGAAGAACTTGGCCGCCTTCCCCCAGTTGTGCGTCTCCAGGAGCACGGCCTCGATGCCTTCGGTGGTCATGTCAACTCTCCTTCTCGGACGATGGCTCTCGTTCGCTCGGGGTGTCGTCGAGGTAGGCGCGCAGCGCGGTGGCGACCAGCGCCGACAACGACTGCTCCGTCTCGATGGCATGGTGCTTGACCTGCTTGATCAACCCGATCGGCAGATACACGTTGAACTGCTTCACATCCTCGTCGCCCACGGGTCGATGCTAGCAAACTAAAAACCTAGATTCCAGAGCGGAAGCAGCCCGGGGCCTCGCCGTCATCCCCGCGATCGCCAACGAAGTGGCGCGTGCCTGCCGAGCGGGGCGCCGGGCTGCTCGTGCCGGCGTCCCGCTCGGAAAGCGAGGCCGTCAGTCGGCCGATTCCTGCTTGATGTAGTCGTCGTACTCCGCGGAGGTGAGCAGATTCGACATGTCGGCGCCCTTGTCGAGGGTGATCTCGATCATCCATCCCTGGTCGTAGGGATCGACGTTGACGTTCTCCGGGGACTCGTCGAGCTCCGTGTTGACGGCGGCGACCGTGCCGGTCAGCGGCATGTAGACCTCGGTCACCGCCTTGACGGACTCCACCGACCCGAACGGCTCACCCGCCTCGCGGCGGTCGCCCACCGGCGGCAGTTCCACGAAGACGACGTCGCCGAGTTGTTTCTGGGCGAAGTCGGTGATCCCGATCGCCACCCGCTCGACGCCGAGTGAACGCACCCACTCGTGGTCCTTGGTGTACTTGAGGTCTTCCGGGCTCATGCTGCGCCTCCGCGAGGTCGTGGCCGAGGTTCCCGCTCCACCGATCGGCAACCGTCGCCGAGCTTGCTACAAACACCCGGAGTTCGGTGGGATGTTCACCCGAACGTGGTGTCCGTCGGCACGTCGATCGCCACCGCCGCAGCGGCACGCGCGGCCACCCGCGCGCGTGCGGGTCCGAGCGCCGGGTGCCCGGCCGCCCAGCGCTCGGCGTCCGCCAACGCCGCGTCGGCGGCGGCGAAGTCGCCCGCGGCGGCCGAGCAGATCGCGATCAGGCACTCGCACTCGGCCCGCGTCCAGCGGCTGCGACACACTGCGGGGCTCCGCCGCCATCGATAAGCCTGGGCTGCCGCGTCGTCCACCCGTCCCTCGTGCAGATTCAAGGCGAACTCGGCCACACAGCCTCTGCTTCGGTGCGCCCGCGTGCTGCTTGCCACTGCGGGACGCAGCTCGGGCACCACCGAGGCCGCGTCGGCCCTGCCCAGGACCAGCAACATCGCGGCATATTCCGTGCCGCGATGCGCCACTCGGCGCCCCAACAGGTCGTCGTGCGGATGCGTCCGCAGCCACTGCCGGACCACCTCGACGGCCTCCGGACCGAGACCTCGGGCGAAGAGCACCATGGACACGGACTGCACTTCGAGTACCCGTCCCACGGGGGTGTCGGGAAAGCCCTGTGCCTGCGCCCGCGCCCGCTCGATATCGCCGCGACGCACGGCGCGCGTCACGCGCCTGCTCCGCGCCATGGCGGCCCGATCCGCCCTGGCGAGCAGCAACGGCAGCCCCGAGCGGGCCCGTTGCCGGATTGCCAGTCCTTGCAGGGCCAGGCAGGTCAGGACGACCGCCGCCGCGAACCCCCACGGTCCGCGGAACACCAGAAACGAGACGGCGAAACAGGCGACCGTCGAGAGCGGCGGAATCGCCCGGAGCAGGATGTGCACGAAGGGAGTATGCAACCCCCCCGACCTGTGGGAACAGGTCGCCCCCCGTTGTCGGGTCGGGTGCGTGGTTTCGTCGTGTCGGTGGGCGATTTGTGGTGTCGGGGATGGGGCAGGGGAGTGGCATGGCCTTGTTCAAGCGAAGGACCGCCGGTCGAGCCGGTGAGTGGTACTACTGCCTGAAGCACGGGACGGTCGAGGAAGGCCCCGAGTGCCGGGCCGCCGATCGGCTCGGGCCCTATGAGAGCCGGGAGGAAGCCGGTCGCGCGCTGGAGACGGTGCGCGAGCGTGACGCGCAATGGCGGGAGGATCCCCGCTGGAACGACGACGGGGGAGCGGACCGGTAGGGTCCGGGACTCGGTTGTCGGGGGCGGGAATTCGGTCGCCGGGGTGGGCGGGGCGCTGCTAGCTTGCGGGCGTGGATCTCTTCTCGCGTTCGTGGACGGCGTTGCGCGCGGCGGTTGCCGAGCTCGGCGACGAGGACTTCGTCCGGCCGTCCGGCTGTGCCGGCTGGCTCGTCCGGGACCTGGTGTGCCACCTGGTCATCGACGCGCAGGATGTCCTCATCACCCTGGTGACGCCGGTCGACGAGGAACCGACCCGCGACGCGGTGACCTATTGGGCGGTGTCCCGGACGCCGCCGACCGGCGAAGACCCGTTGGACGCGTTGATCGTGCGACTGGCCGCCGCGTACCGGGAGCCGGGGCTGCTCAAGTTCCACCTGGACGACGTCGGTTCCGCCGCCGGCCGAGCCGCCGGCCTGGTCGACCGGGGCCTGCGGGTCGGTACACAGGACCAGGTCCTCACCGCCGGCGACTACCTCGACGCGTATGTCCTGGAATGGACGTTGCACCACCTCGACCTGATCGCGCACCTGCCGGATGCCGCCGAACCCCCTGCGGAGGGACTGGCCCGCACGCGCGCGATGGTGGAGAAGATCGCCGGGATCGCGTTCCCCGCATCCTTCTCCGACCGGGACGCGCTGCTGATCGGCACCGGACGGCGGCCCGCAACCGCTGCGGAGCGGGCCGAACTGGGCGCATCGGCCGCCGAACTCCCGCTCTTCCTGGGCTGATCGCCCGGGCCGACGGGACCGAGTGCGGGGCGGTCAGGGGAGCAGGGTGAACGCCGCCGTCGCGCGGACCTCGCCGTTGACGACGATCTCCAACTCGCGGGCGCCGGGTGGTTCGGTGCGGGTGGTCACCGGGCGGAACGAGTGGGAGCGGGCGAGGGTGAACGTGTCCCCGGCGGCTTGCGCGACCCGCTCGGCCAGGTGGAACACGCGGCGGGAACCGTCCCGGCGGACCGCGTACTTCAGCAGCAGCGGCCCGGGTCCGTCGGCGCGGACGACGACGGTGAACGGGATGCGGTCGCCGGTCGCGACGGTGTCCGCGACCGTGAGCGATGCGACGGTGCCGCTCCCGTGGGTCGCACCGACGAGGCCGAGCGCCTCGGGATGCCCCGCCCGCAGGAGACCGCGTGCGGCGTGGCGCACGACGCGGTCGGTGTGCTCGCCGCCCTCGGCGTGCCAACGGCGCAACACCGCCAGCGCCGTGTCCGGATGGTCCTTGGCGATGTCGTTGACGTGGTTGGCGACCGAACGACGCACGTATTCGCTCGGGTCGTCGCGCAGCCGCTCCAGGATGGGCAGTGTCGGGCCGGGGGACATGAGCCCGCGCACCCGGACGCCCCAGGGCAGGCGCGGGCGGGTGCCCTCGGACGCGAGGCGGCGCAGGTGTTCGTCGGCGTCGTCGGCCCAGTCCAGGACGATCTTCAGCGCGGCGTCCGGGTAGCGGTCGAGATAGGGACGCACCGCGAACTCGGCGGTGGCGAACGGGGTGATCACGGCGAGCGTGGACATCGCCTCGTCGAGGTGCTCGATGCCCTGGACAGCGACGTAGTCGGTGGCGGGCCAGCCGCTCCACATGTCCAGGCGGGCATGCCCGGTCGCCTCCCGCAACACCCCGGCGGCCTGCGGAAAGGGCAGGTCGAGGGTCGTGTGCAGGACCCGAGCCACGTGGCCGACGCGGGCCTTGAGCTCCAACCCGTCCAGCCCGGCGAGCGCGTCGGCGACGAAGCGGTCGCGGGGGAAGCCGCCGTGGGCGGCGACGACTCCGTCGGCCAGGGCGGCGACGGAGGCCGCGTTGATCATGTCCTTGAGCGGTTGCGCCATGCGCCCAACGGTGCCAGACCGCACCGACATCGGCGGCTCCGGGCATATTTCCCGACGGATCGATGCACGGCGTGGGCGTCACCCGACGGCCGTCGTCCCGGTGCCGTCGACGGGAATGTCATATGTTTCCCGATATCGCCCCGATGCCCGTGCCGTACGTGCCAGACTCCGCCTCGGGAGCAATCGTCGGTACACATGCGGACATTCGAGGCAGGTGGGCCGGCCGTGCCGATGCCTCCCGGCTGGCACCTTCAGCCCCGGCGGACGGAGCGAGCAGATGGCGTTCATTCGACCAAAGATCACCGGATTCGCGGGTGCGATCGGCTACCCCGCCGCACCCTGGCAGGCGCTGTTCCTGCGCGGCGACAAGGTCGCCGTGATCAACGAGAGTGCCCTCCTCTACGCGGGCGATCTGGCCGGCGCCGGGGGCGGCAGGCTCGACGGCGTGACCGAGCCGTATCGGTTCGCCACCGACGGCCTGCTGCAACTGCCCGACGGCCCGGACGGGTCGCGGCAGACCATGTTCCTGCGCGGCGACACCGTCCTGGTCTACGACTGGGAGCGCGGCGTCGTCCGCGACGTGCCGTGGACGCGGTACGACAACTGGGGCACCGGGCTTCCGGCCGGCTACCGCTCGGGCATCGACGCGATCCTGCTCGCGCCCGACTCGGCCGACGGAACGCCGCGTACCCACTTCTTCAAGGGACCTCGCGTCCTGACCCTGCACCCGGTGACCGGCGTCGAACACGAACGCCCGATCACCGAGGGCCCGGACCCGCAGCGCTGCGCCGGCTGGGCGCAACTGCCCGCGGACTTCCGTGCCGACCTTGACCACGTCCTGGTATTGCCTCCGGCCGAGGACGGCACCCTCCGCTCACTGCTGATCAAGGGTGACACCGGCTGCCTCCTCGACTGGGCCGGCGGCGTGCGGAACACCGGCCCCCTGACCACCCTGCTGCCCGGACTCGCCGCGCTTCCGGCCCCGTTCACCACCTGCTACCGCCCGGTCAGCGGCCGCTACGTGGGTCTCAACGGCACCGGCCGGGTCGAACTGCGCATCGACGTCGACGGCGACCGGGCCCTCGGCGCGGTCAGCGGCGACCTGTTCACCGTCACCGGCGGCACCACGACCTACCGCGACTCCTTCCGGGCGTCGGGCGTCGAGGTCCTGATGTCCGAGCAACAGGTGCAGATCGACGTGACCGGTTCGCTGGGATTCGCCAAGCCCGGCACCCGCACCGACCTGCGGGTGGTGATCCCGCGCAGCGCCGCCGGTCAACCGCAGGGCAACGCCGACCTGATCCTGGGCGGGCCGGCCCGGGACGACACGGAGCAGTGGTCGGCCGCGTACGAATCCACCGCCTTCCGCAGCGTGGACGTCGAGACCGACAACATCGCCGGCACCGTCCCGTTCACCCGATACGACACCTCGACCGGCCCCGCGCCGGCCTGGTACCGGCACCGTGTCGCCACCGTCGCCGGCGCCTATGCCGAGGCCGGCATCGCACTGCGCACGGCCGGCACCACCAATGTCCCCGCCGACACCTCCGGCGCGGACCTGCGCTGGTCCGAGGCCGAGCTGCACGCCGCGATGGTCGCCAACTTCAGCCTGCGACGCGAGGTCCCGCAATGGAAGTTGTGGACGTTCGTGACCACCCGGCACACCAAGAACGGCGTCATCGGCATCATGTTCGACCAGAGCGGTGCCCAGCGTCAGGGCATGGCCGTCTTCCACCGCGCGCTTGTCGACTTCGGGCTCGTCGGCCGCAACCACGAGTTCCATACCTACGTGCACGAACTCGGCCACGCGTTCAACCTGCTGCACGCCTGGCAGAAGGACCTGGCGAAACCGCCCGCCCCGCTCGGACCGAACAACGGCTTCGGCGACCTGTCCTGGATGAACTACCCGCAGAACTACCGGAGTTTGTCGGGCGAGGTCGGCGAGGAGGCGTTCTGGGGCGCGTTCGCCTTCCGGTTCTCCGACGACGAACTGCGCCACCTGCGGCACGGCTTCTATCGGCACGTCGTCCCGGGCGGCGACAACTTCGTGGTCAACTCGGCGATCGACCTGGGCGCTGCCGCCGAGGCCGCGACGGCGCCGATCGACGACGAATCCGGGCTGCGTCTGGAACTCGGCGGCAAGGCCGGGTACGAGTACGGCGAACCGGTGATGGCCGAGCTCAAACTCTCCCGCACCGGCACCCGCGGCGACGTCACCGTCATCCCCGAACTGTCCCCCAAGAGCGAGCACCTCGCGATCTTCGTGACCGACCCGCAGGGCCGCACCAGGTTGTTCCGGCCGATCGCCCGACTGTGCACCGGCCACGGCACCGGCGCCCCGATGGTGACCCTGACCGCGTCCGAACCCGCCCTGTACGACACGGCCTACCTCGGCTACGGCAGCGACGGCCTGTACTTCCCGGACCCCGGCCGCTACCGGATCACCGCCCTCTACCACGCCCCCGACGGATCCCGGGTCGTCTCCGCCGCCCGCGTCGTCCGCGTGCGACACCCGATCACCCGCACCGAACAGGAGATCGGCGACCTGTTCCTCGGCGACCAACAGGGCACGCTGCTCGCCCTGCTCGGCTCCGACGCCCCGCAACTGCGGGAGGGCAACGACGCGTTGGCGGAGATCGTGGAGAAGTACGGCACACACCCGCTCGCCGCCTACGCCCGCCTGGCCCGCGGAGCCAACGCCGGGCGCCACTTCCAACACCTGCGCAACGGGCGCGTCGAAGTCCGCCGACCCGACTTCAAGGCGAGCATCAGCCAACTGACCGCCGCCATCGAGGCATCCCGGGGCGACGACGGCCTCGACAACATCACCCTCAACGCGGCGATGCGTCGACTGGCCACCGTGCACGCCAAGGAGGGCGACGTCACCCGGGCCGGCATCGTGCTGGACCGGATGGCCGGCCACTTCGGCGCCAAGCGCATCCCGGCCCAGGTGCAACGCCACATCCGGGCCCAGGCCGAGGCGACCCGCCGACGGATCACCGAACCGCCGAACTGACGAGTGCCGCCCCCCTTGCCTCCCCTACCTCTTCGGAGGGAGCGACCCGACCTCCGGAGGGGTATCGGTGGCGCCTACCGGGTTCGCCGGGGACGCGTCGACCCTGGTCCGGACGGCGCGGGGGCGCAGGGAGTGCGGTCCGCGGCGGTGGATCGCGCGGAGCGGGATCGGGGACAACCCCGGGCGATATCCCCGGGGCGGGTGGGGGACATCTCCGATGGTCGCCCGGGGGTGCCGGCGGCCACGCTCGGGGACATGAGAATCCCTCGCGGTACCACCCCGAACATGCCGACCCCGGAAGCGAGTTCCATCGATTCGACGGCGCGCGCCCACCACGTGGCCGCGCCGGTCGAATCGGCGGGCCCGAACTCCCGCAGTACTCCGTCGCCAAGGTGCTCGCGATCTGGGCGGCGGCGGCCGTCCCGATGGCGCTGCTCGCCTGGGTGGTGACCCCGGTGGTGGCCGGGGGCGATGCGTCCGAGGGGCGGTTCGCGACCGTGCTGATCGCGGCGCTTACCGGTGGCCTGGTCTGGCAGGCGGTCCTGGTGCTGGGCCTGGTCGCCCACGAACAGCGAAGCCTGCGTTGGTCCGTGCTGCGCGATGCGCTGTGGTTGCGCGCCCCGTCGGACGACCGGGGCCGGCGGGGCGGTCGACTGTGGTGGTGGGTCGCGGTGTTCGCGCTCGGGTTCTTCCTCGTACAACTCGTCCCGACCGGCCTGCCCGAGCCGTCCGACCGCAGCCTCGGCGCCTTCCTGGCGTCGACGGAGGGACAGGAGCACTTCAGCGGTGCGTGGGGGCTGTTCGCCCTGGTGGTCGTCATGATGACCTTCAACAGCTTCCTCGGTGAGGAACTGCTGTTCCGCGGCCTGCTGTTGCCACGCATGCGCGGGGCGTTCGGCCGTCGCGACCGGATGGTCGACGCGCTGCTCACCGGCCTGTACCACCTGCACCAGCCGTGGTCGATGCCCGGCGCGGTACTGGCGGGCGCCCTGTTCGCCTACCCGAGCCGACGATTCCGCAGCGCCTGGATGGGCATCGCGATCCACTCGACGCAAAGTGTCGTGTTGCTCGTCGTGATCGGCACCCTCGTCCTGCGCTGACCGTTGCCGGGCGTCGTGGACGCGAAGGGGCGAGGGACGCCCGGTCACGGGGAACGCCTGCTCTGACATCATGGGGCAAACGGAGCATGGTTCCGTCAACGACGATACGGAACCGTGTTCCGATCGGCAAGCGAGCGACGGAGGCGACAACGCGATGGCGGACAGCGGCAGCGGATCGGGATCGCCGGCCCCCCGGAAGCGTGCCGACGCCCGGCGCAACGAGCAGACCCTGCTGGAAGCGGCCGCCGCGGCCTTCGTGGCCTCCGGGGTCGACGCACCCGTGCGCGACATCGCGACCAGGGCCGGCGTGGGCGTCGCCACGATCTATCGCCACTTCCCGACCCGGGCCGACCTCGTGGTCGCCGTCTACCGGCATCAGGTCGAGGCGTGCGCCGAGGCGGGCCCCGAACTGCTGGCGAACAACGAGTCGGCGCACACCGCCCTGGTCCGGTGGATCGATCTGTTCGTGGACTTCCTGGTCACCAAGCACGGTCTCGCCGAGGCGCTGCAATCCGACAACGCGGCATTCGCGACCCTGCACGCGTACTTCATCGAGCGCCTGATGCCGGTCTGCGCCGAACTGCTCGCCGCCGCCGCGGCGGCAGGCGAGATCCGCCCCGACATCGAGGCCCTCGAACTGATGGTCGGCGTCGGCAACCTCTGCATCGGCGCGAACAAGGACCTGCGCTACGACGCCCGCCGCATGGTCGAACTCCTGCTCGCCGGGCTGCGCCTGCACTAGATCGGGTCGCCCCGATGCCCCGGCGCCACGTAGCCGCCGGGGCATCGGCGACCTACAGGTCGGCCAGCAGCGTCGCCGGCCGCTCGACACAGTCCGCCACGTAGCGCAGGAAGCCGCCCGCCACGCCGCCGTCGCACACGCGGTGGTCGAAGCTCAGCGAGAGCTGGGTGACCTTGCGGACGGTGAGTGCGCCGTCGACCACCCAGGGCTTGTCGATGATGCGGCCGACCCCCAGTAGCGCCGCCTCGGGATGGTTGATGATCGGGGTGGAGCCGTCCACGCCGAACACGCCGTAGTTGTTGAGCGTGAACGTGCCCCCGGTCAGCGCCTCGGGCGGCAGCGCGCCGGTGCGGGCCAGTGCGGTCAACCGGCCCAGCTCGGCCGCGAGTTGCGTGGTGGTCAGGGTGTGCGCGTCGCGCACCACGGGCACCACCAGGCCGCGGTCGGTCTGGGCGGCGAAGCCCACGTTCACGTGCGCGAAGCGCACGATCTCCTCGCGGGCGGTGTCCACGGTGGAGTTCAGCTCCGGGAAGCGCCGCAGGCCCGCGACGCAGATCCGGGTGAGGATCGCCAACAGGCCGATCCGCTGCTGTGGTCGCGCGGCCTGGAGCACGTCCTTGGCTTCCAGCAGCGCGGTGGCGTCCACGTCCACCCAGGTCGTCGCGTCCGGGATCTCGGCCCGGCTGCGCGCGAGCTTGTGCGCGACCGCGCGACGGATGCCGCGCAGCGGAATGCGCTGCTCGCCCGGGGTGCCGACCGGCTCGCTCGCGACGGGCGAAGAACCCGCCTGCCGCTCCCGGGCGATGGCCTGCTCCACATCGACGCGGCGGATGATGCCATCGGCTCGGCCGGGCGCCAGAGCGGCCACGTCGATGCCGTGGTCGCGGGCCAGCCGGCGTACCAGCGGAGAGATCACCAGGCGCGCACAGGCCGGGCCCGCCGTCGGCACTGCCGCGTCGGCGGCGCGCGGCCCGGACTCGACCGCGGCCGGCGACGGGTGCGTCCGGCCGGCGGCCGGCGGTGTCGAGCCCCGGCGGCGCCGCCGGGAAACGGGCGCGTGGCCGGTGCCGTAGCCGATCAGGACGTTGCCGGAGCCCGCCTGCTCCTCCTCGCGATAGCGGTCGGCGGCACCGGGCTCCGCCGGGGTGGGCGCGGCGCCGACGGTGATCAGCGGCAGGCCCACCGCGAGCGCGGTGCCGGCCTCGGCGTGCAGGCTCAGCACGGTGCCCGCGTACGGCACGGGCACCTCGACGGCGGCCTTGGCGGTCTCCACCTCGACCACGATGTGGTCGACCTCCACCGTGTCGCCGACGGCGACCTTCCACTCGACGATCTCGGCCTCGGTCAGACCCTCGCCCAGGTCCGGCAGGAGGAAGACCTGCGCGTGCAGCGTGTCGATGCTCACGCCGCCCCCTGGACCAGGTGCCGTACGTCGGGCGTGTCGTCGAACTGGAGCCGGTCCACCGTGTCCAGGATGCGATCCACCCCCGGCAGGTGCGCGTGCTCCAACTTCGGCGGCGGGTAGGGGATGTCGAACCCGGCCACCCGCAGTACCGGCGCGGCCAGCGAGTGGAAACAGCGCTCCTGGACCCGGGCCGCGATCTCGGCGCCGACCCCCGCGAAGCCCTGGGCTTCCTGGACCACCACACAGCGGCCCGTGCGGCGCACCGACGCGGCCACCGTCTCGTCGTCGAAGGGCACCAGCGTGCGCAGGTCCACCACCTCCAGGCTGCGCCCCTCCAGCGCCGCGGCGGCCGCGGCCTCCAACGCCACCGGTACCGACGGGCCGTACGCCACCAGCGTCGCGTCCGAGCCCGCCCGGCGTACGACCGCGCGACCGAACGGCCGGGCCGCACGCGTGGCGAGGTCGACCTCCGCCTTCGCCCAGTACAACTTCTTGGGTTCCAGGAACACCACCGGATCCGGATCCTCGATCGCGTCGCGCAGCAGCCAGTAGGCGTCCTCGGGCGTCGCCGGCGTCACCACCTTCAACCCGGGGGTGTGCGCGTAGTACGCCTCGCTGGAATCGCAGTGGTGTTCGACGCCGCCGATGCCGCCCGCGTACGGGATCCGGATCACCATCGGCAGGCCGAGCCGCCCGCGGGTGCGGTTGCGCAGCTTCGCGACGTGCGAGGCGATCTGTTCGAAGGCGGGGTAGGCGAAGGCGTCGAACTGCATCTCCACCACGGGCCGGAAGCCGCCCATGGCCATCCCCACCGCCAGTCCGACGATGCCGGCCTCGGCGAGCGGGGTGTCGAAGCAGCGCTCCTCGCCGAACTCGCGGGTCAGGCCGTCGGTGACGCGGAAGACGCCGCCGAGCGGGCCGACGTCCTCGCCGAACATCAGCACCCGCTCGTCCGCCGCCAGCGCGTCGCGCAGGGCCGTGTTGAGCGCCTGGGCCATCGTGAGGGTCGCCATCTCAGACCTCCTGGGCGGTGGATTCGGCGGCGAGCAGGGCACGTTGCTCGCGCAGTTGGGGGGTGGGTTCGGCGAAGACGTGGTCGAACAATTCGAGCGGGTCGAGTTCGGCGTCGATGTTCATCCGGGTGCGCAGATCCGCCGCGAACGCCTCGGCGGCGGCCTGGTCGGCCGCGATGTCCTCGTCCGTGAGCAGGCCGCGCCCGCGCAGATGGGCCTCCAGCCGGATCAGCGGGTCGGCCGCCCGCCACGCCTCCACCTCGTCCGCGTCGCGGTAGCGCGTCGCGTCGTCGGCGTTGGTGTGCGCGTCCATGCGGTAGGTGTGCGCCTCGACCAGGAACGGGCCGTTGCCGGCCCGGGCGTGGGCGACCGCCTCGGACAACACCGCGAGCACCGCCACCAGGTCGTTGCCGTCGACCTGTTCGGACCGTACGCCGTACCCGACGCCCTTGTAGGCCAGCGCGGGTGCCGCGCTCTGCCGGGCGAGCGGCACCGAGATCGCGTACTTGTTGTTCTGTACGAAGAACACCACCGGCGCGCGGAAGACCGCCGCGAAGTTGAGCGCCTCGTGGAAGTCGCCCTCGCTGGTGCCGCCGTCGCCGACGAAGGCCATCGCCACCCGGTCCTCGCCCTTGCGTCGCATCGCCTCGGCCATGCCGGTGGCGTGCAGGACCTGGGTGGCCAGCGGGGTGCACTGCGGCGCGACCCGGGTGGCCACCGGGTCGTAGCCGCAGTGCCAGTCCCCGCGCAGCAGCGTCAACACCTCGACCGGGTCCAGACCCCGGGAGACCAGGGCCACCGAGTCGCGGTAGGTCGGGAAGAGCCAGTCGTCCTCGCGCAGCGCGAGCACGCCGGCGATCTGGCACGCGTCCTGGCCGCGGCTGGAGGGGTACACGGCGAGCCGGCCCTGCTTGGTGAGCGCGGTGGCCTGGGTGTCGAACCGCCGCCCGAGCACCATCCGGCGGTAGCCCTCGCGCAGTTGTGCGTCGTCCGGTGCGGTGTACCCGGCGGGCGCCGGCACGGCGGAACCGTCCTCGGCGACGAAGCGCACCGGGGTAAGCGAGGGAAGGAATCTCTGCATCGCCCGACGCAGGGCCGTCGCGGATATCGGAGACATCGAAGATGCTCGCTTTCGTTGGACGTTTGACAGGTGAATGGTCCAACCGAGCGAAGATCTGTTCAAGACCTTCCGTAATCGTGCGATAAACTGTCGAGATCAGACACTCCAGGGAGCCATATGTCCGAGGATGAAGTGTCGGAGGGCCCGGAGGCGGGACGTTTGGCCGCTGCGCCCGATGCCACCGACCGCGCGATCATCGCCGAACTGGTCGCGGACGGACGGATATCCGTACGCGCCCTCGCCGAGCGGGTGCACATCTCGCGCGCCAACGCCTACACCCGGATCGGCCGGATGGTCGAGGACGGCACGATCTCCGGGTTCACCGCTCGGGTGGACCCGCGACGGGTGGGTCTGGGCACCACCGCGTACGTCACCATCACCATCGAGCAGAACGCCTGGCGCGCGGTCGGCGAACGACTGCGCGAGATCCCCTACATCGAGCACCTGGCCCTGGTCGGCGGCGACTACGACGTGCTGGCCCTGGTGCGCACGCCGGACAACACCGCGCTGCGCGAGGTGGTGCTGGAGCAGATCCAGAGCATCCCCAACGTGCGCTCCACCCGCACCTGGCTGGTCTTCGAGGAGGTGCCGGGGCGCGGCGTCGTCTGGGAGGGGTGAGCGCGCGCCCCGGGAGGCGGCTTCGGGGTCAGTTCCGCGCGGGCGCGGCGCGCAGCCCGTCGAACAGCACCGCGGTCAGGGCGTCGGCCAGCGCGGACACGGTCAGGCCGCCGTCGGGGCGGTACCACTCGACCAGGGAATTGACCGTGCCGAACAGCAGCCGGCTGGTCAGGTGCGGGTCGACGTCGGCGCGCACGCCGCCCTCGGCCGCGGCGCGGGTCACCAGTTCGGCGACGCGGTGGTCGAATTCGCGCCGTTTGTCCAACGCGTGCCGCTCGACGGCGCTGTTCCCGCGCACTCGCAACAGCAGGGTGACGTACGGCAGTTCGGCGGCCAGTACCTCGACGCTGCGGTGCACCACGTGCTCCAGCCGGGCGGTGGCCGTCGCGTCGGGGTCGGGGAGCTCGTCCAGGACCGCGAACAGGGCGTCCAGGGCGCGTCCCAGGGCCAGGCCGAGCAGCTCCTCCTTGCTCGAGACGTGGTGGTAGATGCTGGACTTGCTCAGCCCCAGCCGCTTGGCCAACTCCTCCATGCCGGTGCCGTCGTAGCCGCGCTCGTTGAACGCGGCCACCGCCACCTGGAGGAGTGAATCGCGGTCGTAGCCGGGGCGGCCCACACGGCCGGCGTTTCTGTGCACGGGTGTACTACTCACTCGATCATTGTGTCAGGAACCGCAGGTCACGAATGCCGTGGATCCCCGGCGGGGCGCAGTTGCCGAGCGAGCGTTCCGGCCTGTCGGCGTCGACGCCGATTCCCACGTCGGCCCGGACGAACGGACGATCGCGCGCGGCCTCGCGCCCCGCCGCGTCGGTCATCGCGGTCTCTTCGCCGTCGTTCCCTCGCACGTTGTGCAGGGGACCGGGATTCCGCGGTCCGGCATCGCCTTGTTAACCGACCGAACATTCGGTAATGTGCGGCAGGCCAGGTAAGCCAGCATCACCGCTGCATGTCAAGAGGTGGATCGCATGCCCGACGTGAACTCCGAGCGCCCCGACTTCTTCGCGCGCCATCGCACGCTGCTGGAGCAGGCCGTGCAGGCCACCGCGGAGCGCGATCACTGGACGCCATACCCCGAGTCGCCGAGCACCAAGGTCTACGGCGAGCAGGCACCGGCCCTGGGCGAGGCGGCCTTCAACGAGCAACTCGGCCGCCCCTTCGGCCTGCCCGACCACCCGGGCGACGGCCGGGTGGTCGTGGGCGAGGTCTCGCCGTACGGCCGATCGCTGGGCATCTCCTATCCCCGCATCGACCCGGAGCAGGCCGTGGCCACCGCCAAGGCCGCCGCCGGCCCCTGGCGCGCCGCCGACCCGGACACCCGCGCGGGCGTCGCCGCCGAGATCCTGGCCCGACTGAACGCGGCCACCTTCGAGATCGCGCACGCCGTGCACCACACCACTGGGCAGCCGTTCGTGATGGCCTTCCAGGCCGGCGGCCCGCACGCCCAGGACCGGGGCCTGGAAGCGGTCGCCTACGCCTGGGCGGAGCAGAAGCGACACCCGGCCGCGGCCCGCTGGAGCAAGCCGCAGCGCAAGGGCGACCCGCTGGAGTTGGACAAGACGTTCACCCCGGTCGGTCGCGGCGTCTCGCTGCTGATCGCCTGCAACACCTTCCCGACCTGGAACGGCTACCCCGGTCTGTTCGCCAGCCTGGTCACCGGCAACCCGGTCGTGGTCAAGCCGCACGCCGGCGCGGTGTTGCCGCTGGCGATCACCGTGCGGATCGCCCGCGAGGTACTCGCCGAGGCGGGCTTCCCGCCGGACGTGGTGCTGCTCGCCGCCGAGGCGCCCGAGGGCCGCAGCGCGGCCACCCTCGCCGTGCACCCGGACGTGCGTATCGTCGACTTCACCGGCTCGACCGCCTTCGGCGACTGGCTGGAGGCCAACGCCCGCCAGGCCACCGTCTACACGGAGAAGGCCGGCCTGAACACCGTCGTGCTGGACTCCACCGACGACTACCGGGGCCTGTTGGGCAACCTCGCCTTCTCGTTGTCGTTGTACAGCGGCCAGATGTGCACCACCCCGCAGAACCTGCTCATCCCGCGCGAGGGCTTCGCCACCGACCAGGGCACCCGTACCGCCGACGAGTTCGCCGCCGATCTCGGCGCCGCGCTGGACCGCCTGCTCGGCGACCCCGCCCGCGCCGTGCACACCCTCGGCGCGATCGTCAACGACGGGGTGCGGCACACCCTCGAACAGGCCGAAGCGCTCGACCACATCGCGCACCCCTCCGCCGTCGTCGCGCACCCCGATCACCCCGAGGCGATCGTGCGCACGCCGCTGGTGGCCCGGCTCGACGCGGACACCGACCAGGACACCTACACCCGCGAATGGTTCGGCCCCGTGTCGTTCGTGATCGGCACCGACTCCACCGAGCACGGCCTGCGGATCCTGCGCGAGACGGTGGGCAGCCGCGGCGCGCTGACCGCCGCCGTGCACTCGACCAGCGAGTTCGTACTCGCCGCGGCCCGCGAAGCCGCCCTGGACGCGGGCGTGCACCTGTCCGAGAACCTCACCGGCGGCGTGTTCGTCAACCAGTCCGCCGCGTTCAGCGACTTCCACGGCAGCGCCGCCAACCCGGCCGCCAGCGCCACCCTGTCCGACCCCGCGTTCGTCACCGCCCGTTTCGCCACCCTGCAATCCCGCCGACCCGCCGCCGCGAAGGAGTCGGTCGGTGCCTGAGCCCGTCTACCTCGTCGACGGCGCCCGCACGCCCCAGGGCCGCTACGGCGGCGCCCTGGCCGCGGTCCGCCCCGACGATCTGGCCGCCCTCGTGGTCGGGGAGGCGGTACGCCGGGCCGGGATCCCCGCGGAGGCCGTGGACGAGGTGATCCTCGGCGCCGCCAACCAGGCCGGCGAGGACAACCGGGACGTGGCCCGGATGGCCGTGCTCCTGGCCGGCCTTCCGCACACCGTGCCCGGCTACACGGTCAACCGGCTGTGCGCCTCGGGGCTGACCGCGATCGCCTCCGCCGCGCACACGATCCGGGCCGGCGAGGCCGACCTGGTCGTCGCCGGCGGGGTCGAGTCGATGACCCGCGCGCCGTGGGTGATGGACAAGCCCGGCACCCCTTGGGCCAAACCCGGCGCCATCCACGACACCTCGCTGGGCTGGCGCTTCACCAACCCCCGCTTCACCGCGGCCGATCGCGCGTTGCCCACCGACGCCGGCCGGACCACGCTGTCGATGGGCGAGACCGCCGAGGAGGTCGCCGCCCTCGACGGGATCACCCGGGACCGCTCCGACGCGTTCGCCCTGCGCAGCCACCAACGCGCCGTCGCCGCCCAGGACAAGGGCCGCTTCGACCGCGAGATCGTGCCCGTGCCGGTCGGCGACGCCCTGGTCACCCGCGACGAGGGCCCACGTCCCACCACCACGCTCGACAAGCTCGGCAAGCTGCGTACGAGCTTCCGGGCGGGCGGCATCGTCACCGCCGGCTCCGCGTCGCCGCTGTCCGACGGGGCCGCCGCGCTGGTCCTGGCGAGCGAGGCGGCCGTGCGGCGGTACGGCCTCACCCCTCGGGCACGGGTCGTCGGCGCCGCGTCGGCCGGCGTGCAGCCCCACCTGATGGGCCTGGGGCCGGTCCCCGCGACCGAGAAGGCGCTGGGCCGCGCGGGCTGGCGGAGCGCCGACCTGGGGGCCGTCGAACTCAACGAGGCGTTCGCCGCCCAGGCCCTGGCCGTGATCGGCCGACTGGGCCTGGACGAGGACATCGTCAACGCCGACGGCGGGGCCATCGCGCTGGGCCACCCGCTCGGCTGCTCCGGCGCCCGTATCGTGCTGACCCTGCTCGGACGCCTGGAACGCGAGGACGCCCGGCGCGGTCTGGCCACGCTGTGCGTGGGCGTCGGCCAGGGTGTCGCGATGCTCGTGGAGCGGGTATGAGCAACGCCCGACCGACACCCGACCCAGCGCTCGACCCGGCGGGCGAACCCGCCGACGCCACAAGCTCGTTGCGGATCGAGGAGCACACGGACCGCGTCGTGGTCACCCTGCACCGCCCCCGCGAGCGCAACGCCATCGACGCCCGCATGATCACCGAACTGCACGCGGTGTGCGACCGGTTGGAGCGCGATCCCAAGCTGCTCCTGCTCACCGGCCACGGCGGGGTCTTCGCCGCCGGCGCGGACATCGCCGAACTGCTCGACCGGGGCCGGGACGAGGCCCTCCAGGGCATCAACAGCCGCCTGTTCGAACGGGTGCGCCGGTTGCCGATGCCCACCGTCGCCGCCGTCGACGGTTGGGCCCTGGGCGGCGGCGCCGAACTGGCCTACGCGTGCGACCTGCGCATCGCCGGCCCCGACGCGGTCTTCGGCAACCCCGAACCCGGCCTGGGCATCATCGCCGCCGCCGGCGCCTGTTGGCGTCTGCCGCAATTGGTCGGGGAGTCGATCGCCAAGCAGATCCTGCTCGCCGGCCACCGTCTCGACGCGCGGGCGGCGCTGGCCGCGGGACTGGTCATGGAGGTGGTACCGGCCGACGAACTGCTCGACCGGGCACATGCCCTGCTCGACCGCATGGCCCGTTCCTCGGCCGGGGCCCTGCGGCTGACCAAACTCGTCGTCGACGCCCCCGGCGCCCACCCGATCGCCGACGACCTGGCCCAGGCCGTGCTCTTCGAGAGCCGGGACAAGAAGGAGCGGATGACCCGCTTCCTGGACGCAAGGAGCCGTACATGAGCGCCACTTCCGCCGCACCGGCCCCGCCCGCGGTGGTCGGCGTCATCGGCGGTGGACGCATGGGCGCCGGCATCGCCCAGTCGTTCGCGGCGGCCGGCTCCGCGGTCACCATCGCCGAGAGCGACGCCCGGGCCGCCGCCGCGGCCCGCGAGCGGATCGCCGCCGGCCTGGCCCGTGCCGCCGAACACGGCACGGCCGGCGAACCCGCCGAGCGGGTGCTCGCGCGAGTGCACACGGTCGACACGATCGAGCAACTGCCCGCGCACGCCGACCTGATCGTGGAGGCCGTGCCCGAGGACGCCGCGCTCAAGGCCCGCCTGCTCGCCGCCGTCGAACGCACCGTCGGCGCCACGACCGTGCTGGCCACCAACACCAGTTCGTTGTCCGTTACCGACCTCGCCGCCGCGCTGACCCGGCCCGGCCGCTTCCTGGGCATGCACTTCTTCAACCCGGTGCCCGCCTCGGCGCTGGTCGAACTCGTCCGCGCCCCGGACACCGCCGACGACGTGCTCGCCCGCGCCCTGGACTGGACCCGCGCGCTCGGCAAGCAGGACGTCGTGGTCAACGACTCGCCCGGCTTCGCCAGCAGCCGACTGGGCCTGGCGCTGGGCCTGGAGGCGATCCGGATGGTCGAGGACGGCGTCGCCGCCCCCGAGGCCATCGACGACGCGATGCGGCTGGGCTACCGACACCCGATGGGTCCGCTGCGGTTGACCGACCTGGTCGGCCTGGACGTGCGCCTGGCCATCGCCGAACACTTGCACGCCACCCTCGGCGCGCGCTTCGCACCGCCCCGACTGCTGCGCGACAAGGTCGCCCGCGGCGAGCTGGGGCGCAAGACCGGACAGGGGTTCTACGTATGGCCGTGACCACGACCGACACCGCCGGACCGGGCTCCGCCGGGGACGGGGAACGCGTCGGATACCGCCTCGACGGTGACGTCGCCGTGCTCGAACTGCGGCGCCCCGCAGCCGGGAACGCCCTCGACGCGCCACTGCGCGCCGCGCTGCTCGCGGCCGTGCGCCGGGTGGGCGAGGACGGCGGGAAGGTCCGGGCGGTCCTGCTGGCCGCCCAGGGCCGGCACTTCTGCGTGGGCCAGGACCTCAAGGAGCACGCCCGCGCCCTGGAGCACGAGCCCGAGTCCGCCTTCGCGATCGTGCGCGAGCAGTACAACCCGCTGGTGGAGGCCCTGCACGCGGTGCGCCAACCGGTGGTCGTCGCGGTCGAGGGCGCCTGCGTCGGCGCCGGGCTCGGCCTGGCACTGTGCGCCGACCTGCGGGTCGCGGCCGAAAGCGCCCGTTTCTCCACCGCGTTCACCGGGATCGGCCTGGCCGCCGACACCGGGGTGAGCGGCGCGCTGGTCCGCGCCGTCGGCCCCTCGCGGGCGGCGGCCCTGATGCTCCTGGACGAACGTGTCGGGGCCGAGGACGCCCGCCGATGCGGCCTCGTGCACCGGGTGGTGCCGGAC
>NZ_JBHZAV010000064.1:0-51357 GCF_042754445.1 Embleya sp. NPDC059213 | reverse complement strand
GCCAGGCGCTGGTCCGGGCGGGCTTTCGGGTCCTGGTCGAGTCCGACCCCGAACTGACCGTGGTGGGCGAGGCCGCGAACGGGGCGCAGGCCGTCGAGTTGATCCGGCGCGAACGACCGGACGTGGTCCTGATGGACATTCAGATGCCGGAGGTGGACGGCATCGAGGCGACCCGGCAGGTACTCGCCGAGGGCCCGCAACCGCCGACCACCCGGGTGCTGGTGCTGACCACGTTCGACCTGGACGAGTACGTGTTTGCCGCACTGCGCGCGGGGGCCAGCGGTTTCCTGCTCAAGGACACCCCACCCGCCGACCTGCTCGCCGCGATCCGGGTGGTCGCGGCCGGGGACGGTCTGCTCTCGCCCGGCGTCACCCGGCGCCTGATCGAGGAGTTCGCGCAGCGCCCGCTCGCCGCGGTGCGTGCTCCGGCGCTGCTCGGCGGCATCACCGATCGGGAGCGCGAGGTGTTGCACGAGGTGGCGCGTGGCCGGTCCAATGCCGAGATCGCCGAGCGGCTGCACCTGTCGTTGTCCACGACCAAGACCCACGTCAGCCGGCTGCTGCTGAAGCTCGACGCGCGTGATCGGGCCCAGTTGGTGATCGCCGCCTATGAAGGCGGGTTGATGAGTTGAACGCACCGGCGGTCGAGGAGCGAGCCCGTCCGTGGCCTCTCCCCGCCACTGTCGGAAGACGGTCCGGTTCGCGTGACAACGAAGCCGGGCCGTGGAAACAACCGACGCTGTAACGGCTCGGCGACGCGATGCGCGAGGCGCGGCCCCGGACTGAGACATCTACCCCCATGGGACACCTCAACTGTTCCCAACTTTCGCGCCTGGCTGCTGCGCCCGACCGACGGACCGGTCCAGGTGATCTCGCGCAGAGGCACCCGCCTGACGGACGGATTCGTCGACATCGCCGCCGCGGGCGAGCGCGATCTGCCGGAAGGGGTGCTGCTGGACGGCGAGTTGGTGGTGTGACACGACGGCAAGCTCGCGTTCGACCTGCTTCAGAAGCGCATGAACCGCACCCTCGCCGCAGCGGCGCGCGAGGCACGCACGAGCCCCGCGAACTTCGTGGCGTTCGACCTGCTTCACCGCGCCGGCGAGGACTTGGCCGCGCTGCCGTACACCGACCGCCGCGCGGCACTGGAGGCACTGTTCGCCGAGCACGACCTCGGCCCGCCCTGAGCACTGTGCCCCTCCACCACCGACCGGACGATCGCCGAAGGATGGATGCGGGACTGGGCTCCGGCTGGAATCGAGGGCCTGATGATCAAGGACGCCCGGCAGCGACACCTGCCCGGAGAGCGCCGGTGGCGCAAGTATCGGTCGAGGGACACCACCGAGGCCCTGGTGGGCGCGGTCGCGGGGAGCCTGCGCCGTCCCACCACGGTGCTGTTCGGCCGCTACCACGACACCGGGCGCCTGCGACTCGTCGGCCGAAGCAGCACCCTGAACCGCGACGTGACGGCCACCCTCGCCGCACGGCTCGCACCGGCGGACGCCGACCACCCTGGCATGGGCGCACCTTCTCCCCCGCCTGGGGCTCCCGGGAACGGCACCCGATGATCCCGGTCGAGCCGAACTTGGTCGCCGAGATCGCCGTGGACACCGCCTTCGACGACGGCAGATGGCGCCACCCGATCCGGCTGCTCCGCCTCCGCGACGACCTCGCCCCCGCCGACGTGGCACCGTTCGGCGTCGGCAACCGCCCCGCCGGCGGTTGACGTCGCGCAGGAGAGTGCTCACGGAGTGATGGCTCCGCGTCCGGCGAGTTGTGCCGCGAAGGGATACACCTGCTCGACGGCGCCCCGTCCGTGGCCGTGGCATCGAGCTGCAGATCGACGACGTCACCCACCACCAGGACGACGTCCAGGCGGTGGCTGCTGCTGATCATCGCCGTCCACTGCTCCGGGGCATCGACGGGCGGAACGCACCGGGCGGGTACCAGTCGGTGAGATCCGCCGTCGCCGGGATCTCGACGCCGCCCCCGGTCACAAGGAGTACGTCAGCGTCCATCTCCTCCATGACCACGAGTCTGCTCGGCCAGGCCGGCGACGGCGCCTCGCAAGGAGGCCGATGCCCGTACCTTCTACAGGATGGTGGAACTCTCCGAGGCGTGGATCGCGTCCGTCGAGCGGTGTTGGCGCGACACACTCGACCTATTGCTGGCGTGGCCGGAGCGCGACGCGTGTTTCTGGCTGCGCAGGTTCCCGCGCGGCTCGTGCGACATCTCCTCGTATGTGATCGCGAACGTGCTCCACGATCGGGGTCTCGGCACCTGGTGGCTGTTCACCGGCAGCTTCGACGACCCTCACGCCGGGCAGTTCGGTCACACCTGGTGCGAGTATCGGCCCGGAGGACAATCGTCCCCGGCCATGTATTTCATCGACGCGTCGTTGGGGCAGTTTCCCGACCTGGGTCGGCAGCCGACCGCCGGTCCGGGTACGAGCCCGGCGCGACAGCGTTTCGCCCGGCGGCGGCACGACGAGCAGATCGGAAGGTTGCCCGATCATTGGGCGAAGTCCGACGATGTCCGCGCCCTTGCGCACGTGCGATCCGCATCGGCGTAGTCCGCCCGCCGGGGCACTCGCCGGGGCCTCCTGCACACGAAGCTCGGCGGCACCTCGTCACGAAACCATCCCGACACGCCGACCGCGTGCATTTCCAACCAATCGGCACTCATACTCGAACACATAATCGACAAGAGTGACCCAAACAAGCCGGCCTGGGAGGGATCGGGCCGCTTTGAGCGGACCCTGGCGGAGACCGCTCCCAAGCGGCGGGGGCGGGACGGGATCGCGCCGCCGGGCTGGCCGCGCGGGGTTCGCCCGCCCGGTGTTCCCGGGTGGGAGGAAACGGCCGTCGTCTGGCTGCCATGCCGGCGAACGCGCTCGACAATGCCCCGGAGTGTGACCATGCCCCGACCTCGTCTCGTGCTGTGGGACATCGACCACACCCTGATCGACACCGGTGGGGTGGGTCGGGAAGTCTTCGCCGCCGCGTTCCACGAGGTCACGGGCACGCCGCTGCGGGAGATGGCGAGCGTGCACGGCCGCACCGAGCGGGTCATCTTCGCCGAGACCGCCGAGCTCCACGGACTGGACGCCGAGGGCTACGACTTCTCGGCCTTCGCGCAGGCCTTGGCCCAGGGGTACCGCGAGCGGGCCGGCGATATGCGCGAGCGCGGGCACGCCCTGCCAGGGGCCGCGGCGATCCTGGCCGCGCTGGACGCGACCGAGGGGGTCGTGCAGACCGTGGTCAGCGGCAACCCCCGCACCGTGAGTCTCGTCAAGCTCGCGGTGTTCGGCCTGGAAACGGCCATCGACTTCTCCCTGGGGGCGTACGGGGACGATCACACTGAACGCCCCGAACTGGTCCGCACGGCGCGCCGTCTCGCCGGCGAGCGCCACGGCGTCGCATTCGATCGCGGCCACACGGTCATCGTCGGCGACACCCCGGCCGACGTGGACGCGGGCCTACACGGCGGCGCGACGGTCGTCGCGGTCGCCACCGGCAGCAGCGACGCCCGGGAACTGTCGGGCGCCGCGCACGTTGTCGCCGACCTGCCCGACACCTCGGCTGTCACGGCGTTGCTTCTCGGCTGACCGCCCGCAGGCGTCGGATCGAACCGGCGCGAGCACACCGTCGGGCGGTCGTGTCGCCGCGTTGTTGCTTCCGACGCGGGGGCCCGGGCAGTGGGGGCAGTCCGGTCACTTCTGTGGACACGCTGCCGGCAGCCGCTGGGTACACAGCGGGAGCGGAGTGCCGGGGCCGGGCCCGGACGAGTTCGACGCGTCGGGGCCCGTGGTGTCCGATCGCGCGGTCAGTCGAATTTCGCGAGGACCCGCCGGGTGTTCCGCTGTAGTTCCTCGTCGCTGTCGATCGCCCTGGCCCAGCCGTCGCGGTGCGCGAGCGCCAGGGCGGCCCGGAGCGTCGGCACCGCGGGTTCCGCGGCCGCGCCCATGCGGTCCAGGCACTTCACGATGTGGTTGGCCGTCGAGGAGTTCACCTCCCACGCCCGCAGCAGTGTGTCCAGCACGGTCTGTGTCTCGGGTTCCCCGAAAAGGTCCCACAGTGCGGTGGCGGCGTGGACGCGCTGCCACTCGTAGTTGTCCGTCAGCGCTTCCCGCAGGTGCGTCACCAGGACGGGCGGGACGGGCGGGCCGATGCGTCCCAGCAGGTCGCCCACCTCGCGAATCCAGTAGTCCCCTTCGGATTCCGCCAGTTCGACGATTGCCGCGTGCACCTCGTCGCGGTCGCCGCCGAGGGCGTGCAGGGTTTGAACGGCGGCGATCCGGACGTGGGTCTCGGGGGCCGTGGTCAATCGCCGGGCCAGGGGCAGGGCGTCCGCGGCGGCCGGTCCGAACGGTGCCAGGGCCTTCAGGGCCGCGACGGTGCTGTCCCGGTGCTCGTCGCGTGCGGCCACCGCCAGCGTGTCGACGATCGCGGGCACCGCGCTCGCGTCCCCGAGTCGAGACAGGGCATCCATCAGCGCAGGCGCGGTCCCCTCGAACCACGACCGCGTGAGGTCGGCGTCGCGCAGGTGCCCGCACAACCGGGGCACCAGCACGGACGACGCCTGCGGCAGCCCGCCCGCGACCTGGAACGCCCGCCAGGCGTCGACGCCGCCGTCCAACGCCACCAGCAGAGACGGCAGCGCCCGCGCGTCCCCGAACCGGGCCAGCACACACACCGCCGTCTGGTGCGCCCGCCGCAACTCCGGGTCGGGATCCGCCCACACGTCGGGGCCGTGCTCGGCGCGCTGCGCCGCGACGTGCGCGCCCAGTGCCTCCCGGGCCTGCCCCGCGATCGCGTGACAGGCGTCCAGGACGGCGGCGGCCTCCGCGGCGACCTCCCGATCCCGCGCGCCGAGTTGTTCCGCGACCAGCAGGACCAGGGGTGTGTGGTCGCCGCGCCAGTCCTTCATCAGATCACCGGCCATGCGTATCGCGTCCAGGCGCGTGCCCGGGTCCGGACTGCGCAGCTGCGCCGTCAGCAACTCGGTGCGCGGTGCGACGCGTTCGGCGAGCGCCTCGTGGAGGGTGCGGAGCGTACGGGTGGTGTACGCGTACACGCGGTTGGACCGTTCGAGGTGGTCGAACGCGGCGACGACCTGCGGTGGTACATCCTGTGTCGTCGTTTCGGGTGTGGGATGCCGCCATGTCCGTTCCGAGGGGGCGTGGATCGCGAGTTCCTCGAGCAGCTCGACGGCCGCCGCGACGACCTCCCGCCCGGCCGCGTCCGGGGTGCAGCGGGTGTGTTGGGCCAGGGCCGCCAGTCGGGTCTGCACGTCCGCGTCCGGGTCGACGGCCACGGCGGCGAGCCATGTACGCGCGTGCTCGGAGGCGGCCGGGAGCCGCAGGGCGAGCGTCGCCATGGCCTCGACGACCGCCAACCGTTCGACGAGCCCGTGTTCGGCCCGCAGCCGGTCACGCAGCAACGCGACGGCCCGGGCGCCGCCGCCGTCGTCGACGAACAGTGCCAGGGCGGGGATCCCCGCACGCCGCACGCACACGTCCGGATCGGCCGTGAACGCGACGAGGGTGTCGGCGCGTCGCCGTAGTTCGGCCACCGCGTCCAGCCATGCCGGGAGAGGGCCGTCGGTCCAGTGGTCCAGGGATGCCATGGCGTCGTCCCCGATACCGACGATCAGCCTCACCACGGCCGCACGGTCGGGCGTCTTAGGATCGCAGGCCAACTCGAAGAGGAACGGCAGGCTCGCGGCGGTCGGTTCGTACACGCTGTTCTGGTGGTAGACAGCGCCGTAGAACTCGCCAAACGCCTCGTTGCGCTCCTCCACGTCCGCCGAGCCCATGGACCGCAGGAGAGCCGGCACCCCCTCGGCCGAGCCGTACGCGTGCTCCATCGAAGCCCAGTCGATGTCATCAAGTCCGGTGAACATGCGGGCAATGTGCCGTACCCGACCGACAGTCCCGGGTGCTCACCGAATCCGGAACACTCATGGCAGCGAGGACCGAAGGGGTGCCGGCAGGATCGATGCCGTGGCGGACGACATCCGAGAGATTTTCGAACGGGCCGGCTGTGAGGGTGCGTTGTGTGTTCAACCGCTGGGAGGCGAGGCCGAGTTCGGCCTGCGTCCGGATGCGCCGGTGGTTTCGGCCTCGGTGGTCAAGGTACAGATCGCGCTGGAGGCGGAGGCCTGGTTTGCCCAAGGCCGGTTGGACCCGCGGGAGCCCGTGACGCTGAGCGTTGCCGACCGGACTCCCGGCCCGGTCGGGATCTCGCTCTTCGATGACGATGCCGTGCTCTCGTGGCGGGACATGGTCGTGCTGATGCTCACCGTCAGCGACAATCACGCCACGGACGCGCTCCTGCGGCGAGTCGGCGTCGACGCGCTCAACGCGACCGCGGCGCGGCTCGGGCTGACCGGCACGGTGATCGAGTCCGACCTGCGGAGCATGCTCGATTCCATCGGCCGGGACCTGGGGCATCTCGGCTGGAAGGACGCGCTCGCCTGGGCGGCCGGTGCCTCGGAGGACGAGGCTGCGCGGGCCGACGAACGGCTCCTTGCCTGCCGCGCGTTGGATCCGTTGCGGGGCACCCGGACCACCCCGCGCGACATGGTCGACCTGCTGCGGCTGATCTGGACCGACCGGGCGGCCCCCGCAGCCGCCTGCGCACGGGTGCGCGCCGTGATGGCGAGGCAGGTGACCCGACACCGAATCGCGGGCGGATTCCGGCCTCCCGTGCGGGTCGCGGCCAAGAGCGGCAGCCTGGTCGGCGTGATCCGCAACGAGATCGGCGTGATCTCCTACCCCGACGGCCGCCGATACGCCGCCGCCGTCTTCACCCGCTCCCGACCGGGCTCGGACGACGCCGCCATCAGCGCGGCCATCGGCACCGCCACCGCACAGGCCGTCGCCGCGTTGCGGAACACAGGCGTCTGAAAGCCCCGCCGGTGCCGGCTTCGGGCGGGGCCGTCGGGGCTCTGCGACAGGCTCCGACGACGCAGCCGAAACGGGACAACGCCCGCACCCACGGGTCAACCAGAGGGGACACCAAGCGGCCGACCGGCGCTGGGAAACGATCACCACCGATACGGGAAACAACAAGCATGTTCGATGCTTCCTCGCGGATCACCACCAACTCGTCAACGGCCCCTCGAAGGACCACGAACAGCCCCGCGGCCGCCCCATCGCCGACGGCTCCCACCTGACCGACCCGTGCGTGCGACCCACGGAGCCGGACAGGCGATGCCGCATGAGGACACCGACATGTCGTGCCCATCGGCGTCGAAAACCGCAGTCGGTACCCGTCGGACTGGGCGGCCGTCTCCCGAGCCATCAACGAACGCACTTTTGGGCAATGCGAATTCCTGGGCGAGTGCGGAAGCCCAGCCGCTCACGAGGGACGCTGTGTCAACGTTCACGGTGAACCTGCCCGTGAAACCGGATCCCGGGTCGTCCTCACCACCGCACGCCTGGACCACGTTCCGGAGAACCTTCGGGCGAGGTGCCGGCGGTCTCACGTGAACCAGGACGCGGACCATCACAGCGCCGGCCGTTCGGCGTGACACCGGGCGGAACTCGAAGCGGCCGGACAACTGCTCCTCATTCCAACCGGCACCGAAGTGCCCTCTTCGGCGCCTCGGTTACGGCGCCACGCCGAGTCTCCACACCTGCGCGCGGAATCCGCACGAGGCCGTCGAGCACAAGCGGGATGGGAGGTCGGGTGGCGGCCGACCACACACGCCGACCGCCGGCCCCGAAACCGCGGCACCCCCGCCGGGCCCTCGCCCGGCTCGTGCTCGTATCGATTCGGCTACTTCCCGATGCGTTGTGGGTGCCGGGCTTGTTGGCGGGGCGTATGCGGCCGTCGGATGCGGTGATCAACGCACCGTCGAAGGCGTCGTCCGCGCGCCGGGCGGTGTCGACGGCCGAACGCGAGCGTCCGAGGGCTTCGACGGATCGGAGTGAGTTTCCGGCCGCGACGTGTTCGATGACGGTTTGCTTTTGCCGTGCGGTCAGGCTTGGGCGTTGTCCGCCGGTCGCCCCGGCGAAGTGCCGCGGATCCCGGCAGGTCGCCGGGTGATCGGGGCGCAGCGAACGAGGTTCGAGCGGGCACGGGGTTTTCTCGGGGACGCGAACGCACGCCGGGCGGACGCGGTCACGGTGGCGGCGCGGGTGGACGGGGCGGGACGGTTCCCGGTCCGTGCGGCGGAGCCGGCGGCCGCGGCGGTCTGGCGTTTGCCGTCAGGGCCGCGATCTCGTCGGAGATCACCTGGGGTCCGTGGATCGTGTACCGCGCCCCGCAGACGGCGACCCCCGGGAACAGGTCCAGCGCGAGGGCCCGGAACATGCCCTCCTCGACGAAGTACATCGAGCGACCGGTCAGCGTCCCGTCGCGCAACCGCACCTGCAGGCGCACCCTCCCGGCGTCCGTGCGTCGCCCGGTGCGCAGCGTCAGCGTCACTTCGGCGATGTGACTCCAGGGCAGTACCGCGGGGCCGGTCGCGTCGCGCAGCACGAGCGCGCCGGGGCCTCGAAGCACCGTTTCGCCTGCACGTGGGCCAGCCGCCACGGAATCGCCACGAAGCCGACAGCGATCGCGACGAAACCGACAGGAATGACCCACGCTCGCGCCGGGAGCGATTCCCGCGCGGACAGGGTCAGGCGGAGCATGACGACGGCGATCGCCAGCAACACCATCCCGAGGAACACATACGACGCGATCCACCCGACGCGCGCACCGCGCCCATCACCCACCCCCGCGTCGCGATGTGCCGTGCAGCGTAACGCCCCACCCCCACCGGCGCACGGGCCCGACATCCGACCGACCGAGCCCGATCTCCGCACCGGAACTCACAAGGACGGGGGTTCCTCGGCCAGGTCGGCCCAGGGATCGTCCGCCGGGCATGGAGCGGGAGGGGGCGTCGGCAGGCGGTGGACCGCGATCGCGTCCTCCACCCGCCCCCGCCCGATCAACATGCGGGCCAGGTGTGTGCGGCCGTAACCGGTGTCGGCGGCGTAGTCCCACAACGCGGTGATCGCCTCGTCGATCCTGCCCTGCGATTCCAACAGTCCGGCCAACTGCTCGACGCCGCGCCTGTCGTCGTCGCCCTCGATCCGGGCGACCACCTCGGCGATCGCCTCCTCCCCCCGCCCGACCTCGGACAGCAACCACGGCCGCAGACCCGTGACGTACTCCGCGACGTGCGGGTTCCGCTTCGCCGTCTCGGCCGCGAGGTCCAGGGCCGCGGCCGCGCCGCCGCCGGCGATCAGGAGGTCGAGGAACTCGACGATCAGACACGAGCAGTCCGCGTCGTCCAACTCCGGGCGCACCGCCTCCACCGCCTCCTCGAGGCGACCGATGCGCGCCAACAGGAGCGCCAACCGGCCCTCGACGCAAGGCACTCGCGCCTTCACGGCGGATCGCAGCGTCGCCACCGCGTCCTCGACACGGCCGGACTCCTCCAGCCGCCCGGCCAGGGAGGCGACGGCCCAGCGGGCGTGTGGTCCCGTGGCGAGCAGACGCAACTCGTCCAGCCGGTCATTCCGGGCCAGGATCGCGGTCAACTCCTCGACGTCGTTCGTCGACGTGTACCGCGCCCCGTCGATCCGCGCGCGCAGCGCCTCGACGGCCTCGTCCACCCGCCCACCACGCTCCAACACCCGGGCCAACATGACGGTGCCGTTCCACGGCCCGCCGCCGCCAACGAGTCGACGCAACAGGTCGATCACCCGGGTATCACGCCCGCGACCCTCGGTGGTCTCGACCAGGGCCTCGAGGTGGTACCAGTCGCCCAGGCGCGGGCGCAGCACCTCGATCGCCTCGTCGATACGGCCGTTGTCGGCGAGAAGTCGGGCCAGGGGATTCCACGCGTCGCGTTCGCCGGCCTCGGCCCGGGCCCGCACCGCCGCGATCGCCTCCTCGCCGCGCCCCCGGGCGTTCAAGACCCGCGCGGCCTGCTCGACGGCGGGCCACCACCGCGTCTCGGCGAACGGGGCCATCACCTCCCACGCCGCCTCGTACTCGCCACGTGTGACGAAATACCTCACCGCGCCCCGGGCACACCACCACTCCCCCAGCCGGGCCGCCTCCACCACCGCGTCCAAGTGTCCCTGCTCGAGGAGGAGATCGACGGTGCGTGGCGGCACCCCGTCGAAGAAGTCCTCCTGGCGTTGGAGTTCGTCAACGTTCATCCGCCGCACGATAGGGACCGGCCCCGACAATCGACCTCGCGTGTATGCGGCGGCGGGTCCCGCGCCGTCAAGGCCGTCGACCACGGCTGCCTCGCCCACGAGTCACAACCCGGCTGCACGGACCAAAGCGGAACGAAGAGCCGGGCGCCGTGCGGCGACGTGCCCGTCGGTCATGTACGACACACGCACGGCCCCGAACGTGCTCAAGCCTTCCACGCCCGACGCAGGCCGTTCCACATCCGCCGTGAACTGCGCCTCGCCGCCGAGCGGCGGCGCGTCCAGCCGGTCCCCCGGCATCGGGCCCCCGGCGCGGGGTCGTCCCGGTGCCGGGGGATCACGTGCGTGTGCAGATGCGGCAACGCGTTGCCCAGCGTCTCGTAGTTGACCTTCCACGGCCCGAACACGTCTTCCACGGCCCGCCCCGGGGCGCGGCGGCGTTGGCCCGGGGGTGGCGGGCGTGGAAGGCGGCCGACGGTGAGGGCGCGGTCGACGTCGTCGATGAGGAAGACGTGTTCGGTCTCGATGCCCCGGTGGTGGCGGATGAGCGCGATTTCCCAGGGGCGGCGGTGGCGTTCGTCGAGGCTGGTGGTCACGATCTCGACGTAGGTCACGGGTGCGCCGTCGGCCGGGCTCAGCATGCGATCCGGTCCTTCTCGGTGGGCGACGGCGTGTTCAGTGTTGCGGTGTCCCATAGTGCGAGTTCGTCCAGGGTCGCGGCGGCGGGTGCGAGGTGTGGTGTGGGGTGTCCTGTGGTCAGGTCGTCGGGAAGGTCGACGTTGTGATCGAGGCGGATCAGGTCGCGCCATCGGCGCAGGTGTTCGGCATGGGCGGCGATGCGCGTGCCGACGGCGCCCACGAGGCGGTCGGAGGCCAGGAGTTGGTCGAGGGTGGGGCCGCCGGACAGGAGTCGGGCGGCGGTGAGGGCTCCGACTCCGCGGATGCCGGGGATGTTGTCGGCCGGGTCGCCGGTGAGGGCTCGAAAGCACGGCCATTGCTCGGGGTGGACGCCGAAGCGGGTGTGGACGTCGGGCCGGGTCTGGACGCGTCGCTCCGGTGGGGCTCCGCGGTTGAGGACGCTGACGGCGGGGTCGGTGAGGAGTTGCAGGAGGTCGCGGTCGCCGGACATGATCCGCACCGGGCGGACTTCGGTGAGGGCTCGGGTGGTCAGGGTGGCGATGGTGTCGTCGCCTTGGCCGTGTCGTGCTCGATCCAGCGCACGCCGATCGTGTCGAGGGCGGTTTTCACCCAGGGCAGGGACGCGATGGGGCTGTGGTCGGCGTCGGCGCGGTTGGCCTTGTAGTCGGGGTCGGTCTCGGCGCGTGCCGCGCTGCCGTGTTCGCCGTCGAAGGCGACGAAGACCTCGTGGTCGGGGGCGTGTTCGCGGTCCGCCTTGTGGAGCAGGGCGAGGGTGCCGAACACGCCGGTGAGGTCGGCGCTCTCGCGGCTGGTGATGCGGGCGCGGAAGCCGAACCAGGCGTTGTAGAGGAGGTGGTGGCCGTCGACGAGCAACAGCGGGGTGGTGGCTGCGGTCATGGGTATCCCTCGGCACGGCGATCCGGGGCCTTGACCGGGGCGACCGGGTCCGCGCCGACCGGCGGGGACGTCGAGGCTATCGCGCCCGGGCTGTGCGTGGGCCACGCCGCGCGCAGCATCGCGGCCAGGGCCGGGGCGGCGTGGCGTTCGGCCCCACCCGGTGATGGGCGGCGGCGCGGATGCGGGCGCGTTCGGTCGAGGGAGTGAAGCCGCGGTCGGGGGCCGCGCGCGTGCTCGCCGCCGCCGACTGCTGTGACGTCGAGCCCGGATTGACCGATGCCATTCCGCCGCATCAAGGGAGTACAGCTGCGAGTTCGGCGACGGCCATCGGGCACTTCTCGCTGCGGGGCTTCCGGTGAGGCAGCCGCCCGAGGAGGGGGACACGGATCCGGCTCGCCTTGACACGTCCGCCCCGACACCGACCGGCACCACCCCACCACCGCCTCATACGACCCGGACCTGCGACCGACGGTCGGACGGGCCGTCCCGACCGCCCCGCACACGCCGCCCCGCGTCGGTGGCCGGAAAGACGCGCTCACCGAGCAGAGAACCTCGAAAGGAAGACCGGGGGAATGTGTGGAAGGTCAGGCCGCAAGGCCGACCTCCGACGGTTTTTCCCCGCTCTCCAACTCGAGACGCGTCCGGGGGTGTTCGCCGGCCGTGTCGGATTCGGGGCGGTGGTCGGGTTCCTCAACGGCGTTGACGCCGCCTCCGAAGGAGCCCTGCCGGGCGGGTTCCAGGAGTGGCTCGCCGCCAGGCCGGGATTCGGCTCGAAGCTGGTGTACCGGGCCCTGGCCGAGAAGCCGATCCTTCCCGATGGCCGTCCCGAGCAACCCTGGTCACCCGAAAACGAGCAGCACGCCGCGGCCGAACTGATCGGCCTGCTCGACGAGTTCTTCGATCACCGCGCCGGCGATCGCCCGTGCGGTTGTCCCGGTCGAAGGTGAAGTCCTCCTCTGCGATGCCCTCCCGGAAGTACGACGATTGCCCGAACGCCTCAACCCGTTCCGGCCCGTACGACAGACCGCCCGTACGCTCCATCGCGTTGCAGAGCCCGGCCCGCTCGGCCGCCGGTGTGTGTGGACGGTGCGCTCGTCGTGCAGGCGGCCGGAGAGGCGGTGCCTCATCAGGGGATGAGCCCAGGGCCGTTCGATCGGCCCGGTCGGAGCCACTTCACGTGGACGAAGCCACGCCGTCATGGTGGAGCGGCACCGCACCTACGATGCGGGTATGACGAACGACTCCGGGTTCGGTGTACTACTGGCGTGGTTGCTGGACCGCAGAGAGCTTGGCGCAGAGGAGCCGGCCGAGCGTGCGAAGGTGACGGCAAACGAGGTCCGAACAGTGCTCGCGGGGGGAGCCCCCGGCGAGGAGCTGCTGCGACGGATTGCGCCTGTCATGGAATTCCGGACCGTCGATCTGTTCATCCTCGCGGGGCCGGCCGTCCCGGACGACCTGGCGCCGTTGGACGGCGCGGCCGAGGAGTGGGCGCCTTACATCGTGATGGACGGGGTACACCTCCCGGCGGCGGCGCGGCGTGAACTCCTGCGGCTCATCCGTTCACTTCCGCAGGAACAAAGGCTCTCGGTCTTCGTCCCGAAGCCGCTCGCAACCCTTGCGGACCGGGGCGGAGCGGTCATCCGCATGCTCCAGTACCGCAATCTGAGCTGGACCGGCATGCAAAGGGCCTTGACGGTCGCGACGCCCACCCTCCTGTCGGCTTCCACGTACAGTTCGATCGGCTCCGGTCGCAAGGAATTGACACCTCGTCTGGTGACGGACTTCGCGGCCGTGTTGGGGATCAACGCCCCTGAGTTGGCGGCGCTGACGGGCGTCCACCTGCCCGAGGTGCCACCACCCCCGCGCCCGGAGGCGGTCGACGCCGCCGCCCTGCTGTGGGAGACGCGGCGCCTGTCCGCGGCCCAGGCACGGCACGTCTCCGAGCTGGCACGCTCCATGCGCGGGGAATCCGCCAACGGCTACCTCGCCGACCTCCCCGGCAGAACCGCTTCCAGCGCGACCAACAGCCGGGCGGCGGAGTGAGGCCGATGGCCATCCACACCACCAGCGCGGGACGGTGCCGATGGCCACGAGCGCTTGTGGAATTCGGGGACCCCGAGCCGGCCCAGGGCATCCGGGTCGGTGCAGTCAGCCGGTACGCCGTGGGTGGGTTGACCGGCGAGCGACTGCGCCTGCGGCTGTTCTCCGCCGCACAGATCGTCACGACCGGCCGTCGAACGATCCTGCGGCTCGCCCGCCACTGGCCGTGAACCCACGTGGTCACCGGCGCGGCCGGCCGCCTGGACACACTCCCGAACCCCCGGCTGACCAGCGGCCTTCGAGCACTGCACCACGCGCCCGGGCCGTGGGAGCCGGCGCCCACCCGACGCGACAGCCGGGCCGCCGGCACACCCAAGCACCGGACATCCACACACCCCAGGACACCCACGACCCGCCGGCAAGCTGACGGGCCGTCACGAAACGTCGAGGTCAGGTGATGGGGAAGTCGAAATACGTGTCCGGATACGGTTCGTCCTTCAGGGTGTAGTGCCACCACTCGCGGTCGTAGGAGCTGAAACCGCAGGCCTCCATGATCGCGGAAAGGTGCAGGCGGTTCCTCGCTTCGACCGGTGTGATCCCTGGTGCTCCGTGATGGGAGATCGAGTCCATCAGGTCGTGGTCGCCGCCCATGGGGGCGAGTTCACCGGTGTCCAGGTGGAAGAGCGTGAGGTCGACGGTGGCGCCCCGGCTGTGGCCCGACTTGGCGGCCACGTATCCATGGTCGAACATCTCGGTTCGGTCGATGTTCGGATAATGCCGGGGCTTCGTCCGGCCGTCCTCCGGCTGCTGTGACCAGCGCAGAAAGCAGTCCACGGCGTGTTGCGGGCGGTAGCCGTCCCAGAGGAGCAGGCCGAAGCCGAGGGTCTCGGCCTCTTTTCGTGCTCGGTTCAGGGCCGCGCACAATGCCCTTGTCCCGACGATGCGATTGGCCAGGTAGCCGTCCACCGGCTTGCCGGTGAAGTTGTCCCAGGTGGCGTACTTGGCGTCCCAGCGTATTCCGGGGACGAACTCGTCCGCGAAGACGAAGTCGTCGTTCATCGGACTGTTCCCGTCAGAGCCTGCGACACCATCCGGTCGAGCACTTCGGCGAGCGGCAGCCCGGCAGCCGCCATCATGCGCGGGTAGCGGCTGTAGGAGGTCAGGCCGGGCAGCGTGTTGACCTCGTTGAGGATCACTTTTCCGTCGCCCGCGAGGAACATGTCCACCCGTGCCGGCCCCCGGCAGCCCATGGCGCGGTATACGGCCTTTGCGGTGTCCTGGACACGTGCTCGCGACGCCGCCGAGATGTCGGCGGGAACGACGGGTGTCGAGTTCTCGGAGCCGCTTTCCGGCTCGTCCTCCTGGTGGATGCGGAAGAAGCCGTGGGACAGCGCGATGCGGTCGACCTCGCCGGCGATCACGTCCAGGCCGTTCCCCAGGATGGCGCATCCGACCTCGCTGCCGACGACGGCCTGTTCGATCAGCACCTTCGTGTCGTACTGCCTCGCGGATTCCACCGCGCACTGCAGTTCCGACGCCCGGGACACCTTGCTGACGCCGAAGGACGACCCGGAACGGGCCGGCTTCACGAAGACGGGATAGGTGAGCCGGTCGGGGTCGATGTTCTCGTCCGCCGCGACGATCCGGAAGTCCGGGGTGGCGATTCCGGCGCTCCGGGCGACGACGTAGGCGAGGGACTTGTCCATGCACACGGCGGAACTCTGTACGTCGCAGCCCGCGTAGGGGATGCCGGAGAGCTCCAGCAGGCCCTGTATCGCACCGTCCTCGCCCAGCTTGCCGTGCAGCACGGGCAACACGACGTCCAGGCCGATGGTTTCGTATCGCCCCCGGTCCAGCACGAGCAGGCCGCGCACGCCGCTGTCCGGCGCCAGCACGGCCGGACGGGCGCCACCGTTCTCCCAGCCCGGGCCGGGACGGTCGCAGAGCAGCCAGGCGCCGCTCTTCGTGATTCCGATGTAGAACGGCTCGTACTTTTCGGTGTCGAGGCTTCCGGCGACCTCCTGTGCGGATTTGACGGAGATGAAGTGCTCTTCGGAACGGCCCCCGAAGATGATGCCGACCCTGGGCCTAGCCATGCTGGTTCCCGCTCTCGTGTTTCAGGCAGTTGGCCATGGAGTTTTCGACGGTGTCGCGCAGGGCGCGGTCCGTGTAGTAGGCGGTGTGCGGACTGACCAGCACATTCGGAAGTTTTTGCAGTCGCAGCAAGAGATCGCTGCGCAGGGGTTTGTCGCTGCAGTCGGCGTAGAAGATTCCCTCCTCGCCTTCGAGGACGTCCAACGCGGCACCACCCAATCTGCCGCTTTCCAAGGCCGCCACGAGGGCCTCGGTGTCCAGCAGTGCGCCGCGTCCGGTATTGACGATGAAGGCACCGTGCCTCATGTGCCGGATGCGTCGGCGGTCGAGGAGGTGGTGGGTTTCCGCGGTGAGCGGCGTGTGGAGCGTCACCATGTCGCTCCGGCGCAGCAATTCATCGAGGGGGACGTAGTCGGCGGTGGTCTTGGGGCCGGTGTCGTGGGCCAGTATTCGGCAGCCGAAGCCCCGCAGCCTGTCGATGACCGCCGCACCGATGCGTCCGGTTCCGACCACACCCACGGTCAGGTCCCGCAGTTCCTTCCCGCGCACGTCGTGCAGCCGGTAGTCGTGCACGTCCGCGCGGCGAATGACGGATTTCGCGTGGCGTACCGCCATGAGCATGAGCATGAGCGTGTAGTCGGCCACGCTGTTGGGCGAGTAGGTGACATTCTCCACGGAAATGCCGATACTCTCCGCGTACGGCACATCGATGTGGTTGTAGCCGATGCTTCTGGTGGAGACGTACGTGACGCCGGCTCGGCGGAGCTCGAGCAGTGTGGAGTTTGCGATCCGGGTCTTGTGTCCGATGCTGATGCATCGGTTTCCGAGTGCCAGGTCGATATTGGCGTCGGATACCGGGGCCTCGGCAATGGTCGGCAGGACACCGAAGGGAGGCGCCAGCTCCCGGAACAATGCGGCCTCGTCGGGCCCGCATCCATATATGGTGATCCCCGTTGTCGCGGCGACCGAGGAGGAAAGCGGCGCCGGCGATCGGGTGCGGCGGGCGCCTGTTCGCGCTGGTTCGCTGTACGTCATGCGTCCCAGTGAAAGCGGCGCGGCGTTGCGCGAGCGTATGCGGTTTTCGATATGCCGACAATAAGCTACTTCTCGATAGCATTTCGTCGGTGTATGGAAATCCGCATACGCTCGCGCAACGCCGCGCCGCTTTCACTGGAGGCATGACCTACCGCGAAGCAACCTCATGATCCCGCTCGGCCTCGACGAGATCGCCGCGATCGTCGGCGGGACGGTCAAGGGCGACTCCTGCGTCACGGTGACCGCGCCGGCCGTACTCGACGGTCGGCAGGCCGAGCCGGGCGGCCTCTTCGTCGCCGTCGCCGGCGAGCGGGTCGATGGCCACGACTACGCCGCCCAGGCCGGCCGGGCCGGTGCGGTGGCCGTGCTCGGCTCCCGGCCCACCGCGCTCCCCACCGTCGTCGTCGAGGACGCCCAGGCCGCGCTGCAAGCCCTCGCCACTCACGTCGTGGCCCGGCTGCGCGACCGGCTGACCGTCGTCGGGCTGACCGGTTCCCAGGGCAAGACCGGCACCAAGGACCTGCTGGCGGCGGTGCTTTCGGGTACCGCACCGACGGTCGCCACATTCGGCTCGCTCAACAACGAGCTCGGTGTGCCGCTCACCATGCTGCGCGCCGACGCGGCCACCCGCTTCCTCGTCCTCGAGATGGGAGCCCGCCACATCGACGACATCGCCGACCTCACCGCGTTGGCCGCGCCCGACGTCGCCGTCGTCCTCAACGTCGGCCAGGCCCACCTCGGCGAGTTCGGGTCGCGCGCGGCCATCGCCAAAGCCAAGGGCGAGCTGGTGCAGGGGCTGGCGGCCGGCGGCACCGCCGTACTCAACGCCGACGACCCCCGGGTGGCCGCCATGCGCGCGCTCACCGACGGCCCGGTGCTGACCTTCGGCCGGGCGGCGCACGCCGACGTACGAGTGCTCGATGTCGCGCTGGACCGGCTCGGCCGGCCGTCCTGCACGCTGCGGACCGCCGACGCCTCGGCTCCCCTGGCACTGCCGTTCGTCGGCGCCCACCAGGCGTTCAACGCGTCGGCCGCCGTGGCGGCGGGGCTGGCGCTGGGCGTACCCCTCGACGTGGCGACGGCCGCGGCGGCCTCCGCCTCGCTGTCGAAGTGGCGTATGGAGCTGCGCGGCCTCGCGTGCGGCGCGACGCTGCTCAACGACTCCTACAACGCCAACCCCGAGTCGACCCGCGCGGCCCTGGACGCGCTGGCCACGATCGAGGGCGGGCGCCGCATCGCCGTCCTCGGCGAAATGCTGGAGCTCGGTGCCGCCGGCGGGGCCGAGCACCGCGCCATCGGGGAGTACGCCGCCTCCCGGGCCGACGTGGTCGCCGCGGTCGGCGAGGCCGCCCGGCCGATCGCCGACGGCGCGGGCGAGCGGGCGGTGGCACTGACCGACAACGCCGCGGCCGTGGACTGGCTGCGCGGCCGCCTCGCCGCCGACGACGTGGTGCTCGTCAAGGCCTCGCGCGGGGCACGCCTCGACGAGGTCGCCGCGGCGTTGGCGTAGCCGGTTGCTCGGTGGGTCGGCGCCCGGCCGGGGCGCGGGCCGGGCGATCCGTGTACCCGATCCGCCCTCATCGCCCCCGCCGCCGCATGTACAGGTCGAAGGCCCGGTAGACCATCGGCCGCAGCGGCAGGTCCCACTCGCCGGCGTACCTGACCGCCTGACCGCCGGTGCCGACCTTGAACCGGATCAGTCCGACGTGTGGGTCGTCGGAATCGAGGGTGGGGGTGATGCCGCGCAGGTCGTAGACGTCGCAGCCGGCCGCCAGCGCGTCGCGGATCATCGCCCACTGGCAGGCGTTGGAGCCGCGTACCTCGCGCTTGCGGGTGGAGGAGGCGCCGTAGGAGTACCACGCGTGGGCGCCGACGCGGACGAGGATGGTCGCGGCGACCAGGTCGCCCTGGTGGTGGGCCAGGTAGAGCCTGATCCGCTCGGGGTCCTCGGCGCTCATCGCCGCGAACATGGTCTCGAAGTAGCGCAGCGGCCGGGGCCTGAAGCGGTCGCGTTCGGCGGTGTGGACGTAGAGGTCGTGGAACGCCTTCAGGTCCGCAGCGACGCGGCCCGCACCTGCCTGTCCGTCTTCCGCCGAGGCACCTGTCGGTCCCCCGGCGACCGTGACCTCGACGCCTTCCTTGGCGGCCTTCTTGATGTTGCGGCGCCAGAGCTGGTTCATGCCCCCGAGCAGGTCGTCCTCGGTCCTGCCTGCCAGCGGGATCTCGTACTTGAACTGCGGATGCCCGACCCCGAAGCCGTTCTCGGGGCTCTGCGGCAGCCAGCCGGCGTCCCTGAGGCCGGCGGCCACGCGGGCGCCGACCGGATGGGCCTGCCAGGTGGGCATGTCGGTGAGCCGCTTGCTGCCCGGGTCGGCGATGCCCTCCTTGACCTGGGCGGCACTCCAGGCATCCGTGCGCACGGGCGGTCCGAGCCGGATCGCGAACGCGCCGTGCGCCTTGAGGTGGGCCGCCAACGGGTCGAGCCACGCGCCGATGTCGCCGGTCCAGTCGATGGCCGGGCCTTCGGGCAGGTAGGCCAGTGTGTAGCGCTCCAGCCGCGGCACCGGGCGGTGCAGCACGAGCCCGGCGCCGACCAGCCGCCGCCCGTCGTACCAGCCGAGGGACTCGCTGCGCCATTCGGTCTTGACCTGGCCCCACGCCGGGGTCTGCAGGAAGCTGACCGACCGCTGGGTCCGGACGAACGCCAAGTGCTCGGCGTCGCTGATCGGCCGGATGCTCGGACGCGTACCCGCCGGTCGTGCCGGTTCGCTGTGGTTCATCCGCCCAGTCGACTCGCCGCGGTGTTGTCGGCACGTATCCGGTTTTCGATACGCCGACGATACGCGTCGCCTCGTAGCCTCGGAGCGTGCGTGTGTTGATCGTCGAGGACGAACCCCTGATGGCGGAGGCGATCCGCGATGGTCTGCGCCTGGAGGCGATCGCCGGCGATATCGCGGGGGACGGGGACACCGCCCTGGAGCTGCTGAGCGTCAACGCGTACGACATCGCCGTCCTCGACCGGGACATCCCCGGCCCCGACGGCGACGAGATCACCCGGCGCATCGTCGCCTCCGGCAGCGGCATGCCGATCCTCATGCTTACCGCCGCCGACCGGCTGGACGACAAGACCACCGGGTTCGAACTCGGCGCCGACGACTACCTCACGAAGCCGTTCGAACTCCGGGAACTCGTGCTCAGGCTCAGGGCACTCGACCGCAGGCGGGCGTACAGCAGGCCGCCGGTGCGCGAGATCGCGGGCCTGCGGCTGGACGCGTTCCGCCGCCAAGTCTACCGCGACGGCCGCTACGTCGCGCTCACCCGGAAGCAGTTCGCCGTACTCGAAGTGCTCGTCGCCGCCGAAGGCGGTGTGGTCAGCGCCGAAGAGCTCCTGGAGCGGGCCTGGGACAGCAACGCCGACCCCTTCACCAACGCCGTCCGCATCACCATCTCCGCGTTGCGCAAACGTCTCGGCGAACCGTGGCTGATCGCCACGGTTCCCGGTGTCGGCTACCGGATCGACACCGGCACGGACACCCTGGACACCCCCGGACCCGGCGGCACTCATGCATAGACGAGCGGGGCTCAGCGCCCGGCTGAAGCTCACCTTCAGCTACGCCGGATTCGTCCTCGTCGCCGGCACCCTCATGCTGGCCGTGTTCTGGGTGTTCGTACTGCGCTGGGTGCCGACCCGCACCCACCCGGACGAGTACAAGCAGGAGCACGACTCGGTGATCATCGTCACCGGGCCCGGCCGCTCCGAACTCCTGCGCGGCTTCACCCCTGCCGCCGTCGCGGCGCTGGCCTTCCTCCTCGTGTTCGGCCTCGTGGGGGGATGGATCCTCGCCGGACGCATGCTCGCACCGCTCACCCGGATCGCGGACGCGGCGCGGATGGCCTCGCACGGATCACTGACCCACCGGATCCGTCTGGCGGGCCCCAACGACGAGTTCCGCGAACTCGCCGACGTTTTCGACACGATGCTCGCGCAGCTCGAAGCACACGTCGCCGAACAACAGAGATTCGCGGCCAACGCCTCCCACGAACTGCGCACCCCGCTGGCGATCGCGCAGACACTTCTCGACGTCGCCCGCAACGATCCGGACCACGATGCCGCCGAACTCATCGAACGTCTCCACTCCGTCAACACCCGGGCGATCGACCTCACCGAGGCGCTGCTCCTGCTCAGCCGCGCCGGCCGGCGGTCCTTCACCCTCGAATCCGGCGACCTGTCCCTGATGGCGGAGGAGACCGTCGAAACTCTCCTCCCCCTGGCCGAGAAGCACGACGTCACCCTCGAGACCTCCGGCGACGTCACCCCTGCCCTCGGCTCACCCGCGCTCCTGCTGCAACTGACCACGAACCTCGTGCACAACGCGATCGTCCACAATCTGCCCGCCCACGGCACCGTGTGGGTGCATACGAGCCTTCGCCCCGACGCCGCGGTCCTCGCCGTCGAGAACACCGGCGGGATGGTCACCCCGGAACTGGCCTCGACACTCACCGAACCGTTCCAGCGCGGCACCGAGCGCCTCCACGCCGACCACGCGGGCGTCGGCCTCGGCCTGACCATCGTCAAGACCATCACGCGCGCACACAACGGAACCCTCACGCTCACCCCGCGCCCCACTGGCGGGCTCCGCATCACCGTGGAACTCCCACCGGCCGTGCCCGCCGCCGAGGTCGTCCGCCTCTGAGCCCGAGCGGCGCCGAAGCCGTTCTTCGCTATCGCCATGGGCGACTGAATCGTTCGGTGGGTCCGCGGGCGGCGCGCCGCGGAACGATCCGGCCGTCCACGATCCAGCCGGGAGTGCCGGATCCCGGGCGACGCCGGCCGCCTCGCCGCCTCCGAGCCCGCGGTCGGCGCGGTGGCGATGGCCCGCTACCGGATACTTGCGCCGTACCTGGACGGGCGGATGTCGCCGGCGGCGGCCGCGGCCGCCGCCGGGGAGCGCCGACGGCCCGGCGGGCATGGCCCGTTCGGGGAGCCGGGGCGCCGGGGGCCCTCCGCGCGGATACCGTGCCCGGCGACGGCGTCCCGAGGCCGAGTCGCATGCCCCGACGGGTACGGCGTGCGGAAGGTCTCGGAGGAACGCCCGTGGGACGACGTCGACATCGGATTCCCCTCCGCGTTCGACGCCCGGCCGACGACATGTACCGTTTCGGTCCACCCGCGCACCGCCCTCTCCCTCGTGGCGCTCCGCGCCGAGGCGCCCGCTTGTGCGGGTGGGGAGGCGGTCGAACACGCGCTGCCGCGGCGGGCATTAGGCCGGCGGGTCTCGATCACGTCGAACGAGCGTCCCATCCGGACCCGGCTGAGCCGTGTCCGGATGGGCGGGTGGGGCGGTCAGGGGCAGATGGCGAGGACGACGGAGACCACGGTGCAAGTGGCGGTGGCGCTGTCGTTGGCGGAGTTGGGGTCGGCAGGCGCGGACGCGGTGCGCGTGCCGGTGACGGAGACGTGTCCCAACGACAGCAGGTGCAGCGGGACGCGGAACGACTTGGCGGAGTTGGAACCGTTGGCGATGGCGCCGTAGGAGCAGGTCACGGTGTCGGTGGTCGTGGTGCATCCGGGCGAGAGGTCGGTGGCGGTCGCGCCGGTGGGCAGCGTGGCGGTGAGGGTGGCCGAGGTGACGGCGTCGGGTCCGGTGTTGTGCGCGGTCAGCGTGTAGGTCAGGTACGGCACCAGGATGCCCAGGTGTGGCTGCGCGGTGACGTCGACGTCGATGTCGGCCTTGGGGTTGGGGAAGGTGAAGACGACGAGGCCGTTGCCGGCGTTGACGCCGTCGGTGACCGAGGAAGGTGAACCGGGAACGGTTCCGGACACCAGGCTGGTGCCGCCGCCCCCGCTGCCGCCGGCACCACCGGTCTGCCCCCCTCCGGGGACGACGTTCACGCCGCCGCCACCACCGGCACCGCCGGAGCCGTAGCCCGCGCCGCCCTGGCCGCCGTAGCCGGCGCCGTCGTAGATGTTGGGGCTGGGGAACCCTCCGGCCGCGTTCGGCCACGCGCCCGGGTTGCCCGCGCTGGGTCCGGGGGTTTGTCCGGCGCCCGCTCCCGTGCCGCCGGCGCCGCCCGCGGTCGCGCTCCCGGCGCCGCCGCCTCCCCCTCCCCCTCCGACGGAGTCGCCGGCACCGGCGGACCCGGCGGCACCGCTGTCGCCGCCGGGCGTGCCCGGGAAGGCGGGGGTCGCGACACCGGGCCCGCCCGCGCCGCCGCCGGAACCGGCGGTCAGCAGACGGGTGCCGCCGGAGTCGGTGACCGCGACGAGGCCACCGCCGAGACCGGAGGAACCGCGGTAGCCGCTCAAGCGTCCCCCGCGGGAGCCGACGACGACGTTGAGTGTGGTGCCCGCGGTCACGGCCAGGGTCGCCTCGACGTGGGCGCCCTTGCCGCCGGGTACTCCGTCGGCCGAGGCGCCGCCGCCCGCGCCGTCGAGGACGACCTGCCCGAAGGTGACGTCGGCCGGCACGGTCAGGCTGCCGGTGCCGCCGGCCGTGCAGGTGATCGTGGTGGTGGTCGCGGTCACCACGGGGACGGCGCACACTCCGGCGGCCGACGCCGGGGACGCCGCCAGAGCCACCAGGCCCCCGCACAACAGCGCACACGAGGAGACGACGGCGCCCAGGCGCCGCCGCGTTCGCGGTAGACGTAAGTGGGACGAAACGGTCGTGGACATGAGCTCGAGGCCCCTTCCGGCATATCGACACCGCTGCGGCCCGGAGTCCGAGTGGCCCCGCATCCCCCATCGGTGCGATCGCGCCCGCACGACGGCCCCGACGAGAGCGACGGCGCGCAACACCGCCCATCCGCCGTCGCGGGGCCCTCCGCCTCACGATGACACGCGAACCCAGTTGTTCGCGGCGGAACCGGCATACGAGGTGCGCACCGACGCGACCCCTCACACACGGAGGCAACCTGACACGGATCCGGGCCGGATACCGCGCCTCCGGCGCTCCCGTGGTGGCGTGATCGGTGACGAGGCCCCAACCACGCCCGACGGCGGCACCCGCCGGGGCAGAATCGCGAACGCTCCTGGCAAATCGGCGGGTTCCACAAGGAAGAGCAACCGCGGAGCGTACGGTGTGTCGCACAGTCGGGGCGCCTGCGGACGCGTCACCGGAGCCGCATGTCGCCGATCGTCAATCGCGACCTCGATCGGCCGATGTTCCTCCCCGTGCCCCGACACGACCGTGAAAGACCTCGCACCGACCGAGGGGGCGACCGGCGATGGCACGCTACACACCGATCAGGTGGACGCGATACAGCCCGGACCACCACCGCAAGAACACCGTCGCCCACCGGGAACGATGCAGCCTGCACGGCAGCGACTGCACCGAGCCACCCGTCGCGTCGATGATCGGAAGGGACCGCAGCGGCAACGACGTCCGCTTGGCGCTCTGCGCCCGCGGACAGGACGAGTACGCACTGGCGGACATACCCACCGGCTGGTGAGCGGGAGCGTCGCGGATGCGGTGGACGCGGCAGCGGTGTTCGCCGCCGATGATGCCGACCGCGACCGGGGCGCCGCAGTCGAACGGATCGGCGGTCACCGGTTCAAGCGGGACACCGCCACCTCGGATCACCCGCAACCGGGACGTCACCGGCACACCTTCCTCGCACCCGACCCGTCAAGGCGGCACCCGGAAATTCCGAGCACCAGCACGAAGACCAACGAAGACGGCGGGAGAGGGATGCGGGCCGGTTGCGGCGGCAACCCCTGAGAGCGAAGATCCGCCGATCCGGCGGATCCTTCGGGACGTCGTCGCCGATCGTCCGCCGCAGCCTCGACCGCCGCATGCAGCGGTGTTGTTCGAGTCCTCGGACGCCTCGTTCCGAAACGACACGCTCTTCCCGGGCGACGCCCACAACGAGTTCCTCCGCCAGGCAAGGTCGGAACGGCCCGCGCAGGGCCACACGCCAGGCAATGACGCGGCCCCGAGGACGGGGAAGCCGTGACGTCCACACCACAAGGCATCATCGCCCCGAAACACCCGCCTCAGCCGTGCCGTCGAAATCGGCGAACATCCTTGGCCCTGATGATCGTCTGCTGCCGTCGAACCCATCGCCAAATGCTCCTCCTGGAAGTGGACGAAGCCATTACGCCGGAGAACGCGGTGGGCGTCCGGACCTGGGAGGACTACCTCGGAACTCCGATACCCGGGCGATATCGCGACTCAGGCATCGAAGTGGGTGGGCGCGAACACCGCGTCCGTGCCGTGCAGGCGCCCGAGTTTGACGATCATCCACACCGCCGCGGCCCAGGGCGCCGCGGCGGCCGGGACGGCGAGGAGGATGTCCGTGCTGCCGTCCGGGTGGCCGAGTACCAGGGGCAGCAGCAGCGCGCCGCCCGCGCCGAGGATCAGCATGGCCGGCAGGTGCACACGCGGATGGAAGATCCGCAGGCGGCCGATGTTCACGGTGGCGAGGCCGCCGGCGAGGACGAGCGTGAGAACGCCGGTGAACGCCCATATGAAGATCATCGGGAAGGTGGTGTCGAAGAACCCGTACGGGTCGTCGTGGACGCCGAGTTCCGGGTGATCGGCGGCATAGACCAGATGTGCGGCGCGACCAGGGGCGGGCGCATCGAGCGTGCGCACCCCCGACACGGTGACACTGCGCGGGCCGTCGGTGAACGGGACGGTGACGGTAACCGTGGCGGCGTACTGGTCCTGCTCGTTGATGCTCGTGCCGGTTCGGCGCGCCGTGCCGACGACGCTGTCGATGGGCAGGGTGTGGCGTCCGCCGCCGGCCTCGCGGACCTCGGCCACGCGGCGCCCGTACTCGCCGTCGGGTCCGATCACCTGGATCAGCGCGGCACCGCTGCCGAGGCCGATGCGTACGGGCCAGGCGGAGCCGGGACGCGCCTGGCGGGGGGTGTCCGGCTTGTCGAGGTCCACACGCGCGATACCGCGCCGGTCGGACGCGGACAACGCGGCCCAGGCGACGGCGAACGCGGGCGCCGCGACGGCCGGATACAGCATTGCGCCCTTGGGCGGGACGAGGAAGAGCGGCAGATTGCCGACGACCACGGCCACCACCGCGCACAGGAGCGCCAGGCGCCCACATATTTGCTTCATAAGCGTCACACGCAGAGGCCACGGGCAACGCGCTCGAGCAGGTCCGCGTCCGCGCCGAGCAGCAGACACCCGCAGGGAAGGCCCGCCCGGCATTGACACCACACCCTCGGCCGTTCGGCGCGGATCGAAGGCCGGCCCTCGGCGCCGGGCGGCGGGGCCCGACGAGGTCGTGGTCGGGGGCCTACCGGGCCGGGCGGGGATCGCGGAGTTCCTCCGGCGTCTGCTCGGGCAGATCCGCGCCCGGATCGGTCCGCAGCAGCAGCCCCGGGGCGGGCTCGAACCGCTCGTTGGGCGGAGAAGCTCGGTGAAACCGCTCCGTGCGCTCGATGGCGATCTCCACGAGCCTGCCGTCCCGGAGCATCCACAACCCGAAACAGTCGTCGTCCTGGTCGCGGAGCAGCACCCGCATCGTTCCCGGATACGGCGACGGCAGCGACTCCAGATGCCTGAGCAGGCCGTGGCGGGCCCGGGCCTTGTCGAACTCCAGGGCCCACCCGAAGTCGAAGCCCCACCGACCCGAGATCGGCCCGACATGGCCCCGCCAGGTGCGTTCCGTGTCCTGCCAGGTCAGCGGCTCCATGACCTCGTCCGCATGACGGGCCGGCACGATGACCTCGGCGTCTCTACTCATGCAGGAGTACCACCGCGTCCGCCCGACCCGCCGCGATGCGTACGAACACAGCGAGGTGGTCCTCGACGGCGGCGGCACGGGAAGGCGGCCATGACACTGTGTCCTGTCGCGTGATGGCTTCGGTCGTCACGAACCGTTCCCCCTCCGCTCCCGGTTGCGTCATCATGAGGTTTCGGACTGTGACGACCCGAGAAGGGGCGACCACCATCATGGGCGAGCACAACAAACCGGCCCCCGACCCGTCCAAGGGCAACCCCCCGCCAGGCAACAAGGACGGGCAGCCCACTCCGGAGCCGACCCCGGACGGCCGCCACAAGAAGGACCCGAAGTAGATGGCCGGCGTCCTCGAAGTTCGTCGCCGTGCCCTGGACGAGGCGATGCGGGCGCGTCACGCTTGGCCCGAGGACGCCCCCTGGGTTCGCGACGCGTTCGACGCGCTGCCCCGCCACGCGTTCGCACCGGACCGGCTCTGGGACTGGAACGAAACCGCTTATGTACCCGTCGACCGCACCGCCGACCCCGACCGATGGGCCGAACTCGTCTACGCCGGGCCCGACGACGCGGCCGTCACCGAGATCACCGACGGCATCCCGTCGTCGTCGCTGTCGGCGCCTGCGGTCGTGGCGACCATGCTCGACTCCCTCGACGTCGAACCCGGCCACCGCGTGCTTGAGTTGGGCACGGGGACCGGCTGGAACGCGGCACTGCTCGCACACCGCGTCGGCGGCTCCGGGCGGGTGACCGGTGTGGAGGCTGCGGCGGGACTCGCGGACGCGGCGGACGGGAGGCTGCGGCGTTCCGGGGTTCGCGTCGACGTCTCGGTCGGCGACGGCAACCTCGGGCGGCCCGAAACGGCCCCCTACGACAGGGTGATCGCCACCTACGCCGTCGACCACGTCCCCTGGGCCTGGATCGAACAGACCGTCCCCGGCGGCGACCTGGTCTTCCCCCTCGGCCGCATGGGGCACTTCGCCGTCACCGTCGCCGACGACCATCGCAGCGCCCGGGGCTGGATGCACGGCCTCGCGCAATTCATGCACGCACGCGGCACCCCCGCCCCCGCCGCCACCGTCCGCTCCTGGACCCAGGTCCGCGCCGGCCGGGCCCCCGACGACAAACGCGCCGTCCACCGCGACATCACCCCCCTGCACACCGACCCGAACCTCCTGTGGGCGCTGCGCATGGCGCTGCCCGACGTGCTCTACACCACCGACACCGACGACGACGGCGTCAACGCCTGGATCCACGACGGCACCTCCTCCTGGGCCGTCGTCACCACCGAGCCCGACGGCGGCGCCCGCACCGAACAAGGCGGTCCCCTGCGCCTGCTCGACGCGCTCGAGACCGCCTGGGACGCATGGATCGCGCACGGGCAGGTAAGCCGCTGGGACCACGGCATCACCATCGGCCGGGACGAGCAGTACGTGTGGGAGGGCGACCCCGACACCGGCCGCCGCTTCCACCTCCCCACCTCGGCCTGACAAAGACCAAGACTCGCCGCACGACACGCCCGCGCCGGGACGGGACCATCCGGTAGCGCTACGGCCCGGGAGGATCCGGATCACGCGTGGTTGTGTCAGCGTACGGCTTTAGCGCCCGTCGAAGTGGGCGAACGCCCGAACGGATGGAAGCCTGTGTACGAGTTCTCCCCCGGTTCCTGCGCCCGCTGTCGAAGATGCCGCAGCCGACGAGAGATCCCGCACAGAGACCCGGTTCGCTTCGTTGTGGATGTCGAGTACCGATTTCGCGATCTGCTCGCGCTCCGCGTCGAGTTCCCGTTCGTTTACGGCTCGGAAATCGAAATCCTCGGCGCTCTTCCGCGCGTGTTCTGCGCGTGGCGGGCCTGGTGGGCCGGTCGACGTCAGGGGCGGTCTTCACCAGGCCGCGGGCGGGCATCCATGGACCGGAGGCTGTTGGTTGTGCGCTCCGCGTCGAGTAGTTCGGTGAGACGGCCAACCGCGAAAGCGACAAGCTCCCGCACCGGGATCAGTCGGCATGGAGCGTCGCCGACCAGGACTTCGACGATGCCGGCCTGCTCCTCGAACTCGCGGCCGATCGTCGGGAAGTACCTGCCGTTGTCGTTGCCGACGTCGAGCGCCTCGACCCACACCCGCTCGCCTTCGAGTTCCCGGGGGAAGCGGCGGACCTTCAGGCGCGGACGGGGCGTGAGTGTTTCGGCGTGGTGCAGGAAGGTGTTGCGGTCGTGGCCGACGCCCACGAGGAGGACGTGGCCCCCGAGGTCGTGCAGACGCCCGAACGGCGACGCGCGGCCGACCGCGAACCCGAGCGTCTGGCGGCGAACGACGTCGACTGCCCGAACACCGATGGCGGTGACGGACGCCTGCGGATGCGAGCTGCGCACGCTCCCGGGCAAGGAGCGCAAGAGTTCGGGGACGGCGCCCATCCCGGTGGACGGCAAGTCGGGATGAAACACGGGCACGGCCGCGCGCCTTTCGATCACTGCGGCGTCGGGGATACCGACGTGATCAGGGTCGGGATCGGCGACCTGCCACGTGAAGGTGGGGGCAAGGAGCGTTCCGGCCGGTCCGAGTGCGGCGCGCAGGCTGTCGACCACGGTGGCTGCGCCGCCGTCGACACGGCCGATGCTGGACAAGGACGAGTGAACGATTACGGACATGCCGTCCCGGACGCCGACCTTGCGCCATCCCTCCATCAGGTCGGTGTAGGTCAGCTCGCCGGTTTGCGGCTCGGTGATTCGCATGCTTGAGGTTCTCCGTATTCGGGGTGGTGGGGGCGTCGCTCTGTCCGTGCGCCAAGGCGGCACGGAGGAGCGCGAGGATCTCCGCCCGGGCGGCGCCTCCAGGGCCTGGAGGGTGGGCACGCCTCGCGCTCGACGCGTAATCACGCGGCCGTGGACATGACGGAAACGTGACCCGTGACGTGATGTCGGATCAGCCGCGGCGTGATGGGACCATGCCTGCCTCGTAGGCGGCGATGGCCGCCTCGACCCGGTTGCGAGCGCCCAGTTTCGCGAGTACCGCGCTCACGTGTGCCTTCACCGTGCCCTCGACCAGGTGCAGTCGGCGCGCGATCTCCGCGTTGGAGAGGCCGGTCCCGAGTCCGGCCAGGACCTCGCGCTCCCGATCCGTGAGCCGTTCCAGAGAGCGGTGGGGATGTGCCGCGCGGTGCGCACGCATGCCGGCGACGACCCGGCCCGCGACCCGCGGGGACAGGTAGGCCCCGCCGGCTCCCACCGCACGTACCCCGTTGAGCAGTTCCCTCGGGTCGTCCGCCTTCAACAGGAAGCCGTCGGCGCCCTCCTCCAAGGCGCGGGTGATGTACTCGTCCTGACCGAAGGTCGTCAGCATGACGACACCGGCCGCCGTCCGATCCCGGTGCAGCAGCGCAGCCGCCGTGAGCCCGTCCAGGCCGGGCATTTGGATGTCCAACAGGACCACATCGGGCCGGTGTCGGCGGGCGAGCGCGATGGCCTCGTGCCCGTCACCCGCCTCGGCGACCACGTCGATGTCCAAGGCCCTGGCCAGGATGGCCCGCACTCCCGCCCGGACCATCGCCTCGTCGTCGGCCACCAGGACTCGGACCGGTCGATCGCCGGGTGTCGTATCCGTCACCCGGCGAGCCTACGGGCGGCGTGCTCCGGCGGCGGACCGGGAGACCTCGGATCCGCCCCGGGTCGGAGCGTACCCCCGACGAACGGCAGGGCATCCCTGCCGTTCGACCGATGGGCACCGACGCCGCGAACTCCTAGCGTCGCTTCGTACGGGAAACGAAGCGGCCGGCCCAGACCCACCGTGCGTCGGTGTGCGCCGCTGTCGACTTCCGCGAGCTCGTTTCCGCGGTCAGCGGCCGACAGCAAGGATCTCCGTGATCACCGTCCGAGGACTCACCAAACGCCACGGCGACATCCTCGCCGTGGACGACCTGACCTTCGATGTCCGAGCCGGCCGGGTGACCGGCTTCCTCGGCCCCAACGGGGCCGGCAAATCCACCACCATGCGGATGATCCTCGGCTTGGACCACCCCACGCGCGGCGAGGCCCTGATCGGCGGCCGGCCCTACACAAGCCTGCGGCGGCCGCTGTGCGAGGTCGGCGCGATGCTGGATGCGCGGGCCGTCCACCCGGCCCGTTCCGGCCGCACCCACCTTGTCGCCCAAGCCCGGGCCAACGGAATCCCGGCGCGGCGCGTGGACGAGGTGCTGGAGCGCGTGGGCCTGGCCAAGGCCGCCCGGCGGCCCGCCGGCACGTACTCGCTCGGCATGAACGGGCGGCTGGGGGTGGCGGGCGCACTGCTCGGCGACCCGTCCGTACTCGTCCTGGACGAGCCGGTCAACGGCCTCGACCCGGATGGCGTGCGGTGGATCCGCCGGCTGGTCCGTGAGCAGGCGGCCCAAGGACGCACCGTGTTCCTCTCCAGCCACCTGATGAGCGAGATGCAACTGACGGCCGACCATCTCGTCGTCATCGGACGTGGCCGGCTTCTGAGCGACGCCTCCATGGGGGAGTTTCTCGCCGCCGCTTCTTTGGCGTCGGCGCGCACGGTGGTGCCCGACCCCGAGGGCAGGGCGACGCTGATCCGTCGCCTGACGAGCATCGACGGGGTGAGCGTCGAGGTGTCCGCGTCCGGCGAACTCACCGTCGAGGGCCGCACCGCCGCGGAGATCGGCGACCTGGCCCACTACTGCCGAGTCCGGTTGCACCGGCTGAGCGACGTCGAAGTCTCGTTGGAGCAGGCGTACATGGACCTGACCGCACGCAGCGCCGAGTACACCGCGGGCAGCAGCGCCGCGGACCCGACCGCCGCACTCGCGGCGCCGAACGAAGCGGGACGAGCATGACCATCCCGACGACACCCGTCAGGCGCGCGGACCCGCCACACGCCGTTCCTGAGGCTCCGGGTCGGGGCGCACCCGCAGGTTTCGCCGGGGCCGTCGCCGCCGAGTGGACCAAACTGTGGTCCCTCCGAGCCTCCTATCTCTGTCTTGTGGCGGGCCTTGCGTTCACCGGTGTCTTCACCTACTACTACGCTTCGATCGCCCGCATCAACGAGCATCCGGTGCAGCCCGTCGGGAACGCGGCGGCCTCCTCCGCAGTCCTCGTGCAGTTCGCCGTCGTCGTCCTGGCCACGGTCGCGGTCACCTCCGAGTACGCGACGGGCAGCGTGCGGACTTCCCTCCTGTCGGTTCCTCGGCGGCATCGGGTCCACGCCGCGAAGGCCCTGGTGGCAGCCGTAGTGGCGTTCGTCGCCGGCACCACGTTCGCCGTCGTGGGCACGGCCGTGGCCTGGGTGGGGTTCGACGGACGGGCCTCCTTCGCGGCCGGCGCGAGCCTGCGTCAGGTCCTCGCGGTCGGTCTCTACGAGGCGTTGGTCGCTGTGCTGAGCATCGGGGTGGCGTTCGCCACGCGTCATCCGGCAGGCGCTCTCTCGATCCTCGCCACCCTCCTGTGGGCGCTGCCCGGCATCCTCCTGGGCCTGGGAGGCCCGACGCTCGCGGACCTCGACGACCGGCTACCGCAGGGTGCGGGGGGCCACTTCATGCGTCTGGAGGCCGACGCACCGTACGGGCCGGCAACGGCGGTCCTGATCGTGACGGCGTGGGCCGCGACCGCACACCTGATCGGCCTGTACGTGCTGCGTCGACGGGACGCCTGACCGGCGCCGGGGCGACCCGCAGCCCTCGTCGGGCCCACTCCCGCGCCGGGCGTCCGGGGCCGTCCCACAGAATCGACCCGAAAGGTGAGGACATGAGCCGGAAGGACGATCGACGCACCATGCCCTACATACGGATGCCCCCGGTCAGACAGGTGTGCGGTGACGTGGCCCTGTCGAGCGTGCTCGCCGCTGCCACCGGCTACGGGTTCCGGGACGCGGGCGCCGCGGCCTCGCCGGTCGAGGACCTGTGTCTGCCGCTGGCCGTCCTGGCGGTGGCCGTCCCGCTGTCCCGCCGCCGGCCGGGAACCGCGGTCGTCCTGGTCAACGGACTGTGCGCGCTGGGCATGGCCGACCCCGCGACCCCTGCCAACGCCCACGTCCTGTCACTGGCCGCCCTGAGCTTTCTGCTGGGACTCCGGGTCGCTGCGGCCCGACGCCCGCTCCTGGTGCTGGCCGGCTGCTTCGCCGTCGTTCTCGCGACGTGCGCGGTGCTGCGGACGCCGGCCGTGTGGTGGTTCTACGCGTCGACCGTGCTGCCCGCCGCTCTCGTGTTGCCCTGGCTGGCCGGACGGCACTGGCGCGGGCGGCACGAACTGGTGAGGGAAGGCTGGCAGTTGGCCCGGAGCCTGGAGGAACACCAGCACCTGGTCGCGGAGCAGGCGCGGCTGACCGAACGCGCGGACATCGCGGCCGACATGCACGACTCTCTCGGGCACGTGCTGAGCCTGGTCGCCCTGCGCGCCGGCGCCCTGGAACTCTCTCCCGACCTCACCGACCGCGACCGCACCGACCTCGCCGAGCTGCGCGCGACGATCGCGGACGCCGTGGAGCAACTGCGCGAGACCGTCGCGGTCCTGCACGACCCGGCCGAAACGGGCCTGCCCGTCACCGACACCGTCGAGGACCTCCTCGGGCGGGCGGCCGCCTGCGGAGTGCCGGTGCGCTGGGAGCGGCACGGGGCGATGCCCATACTGTCCGCCCTGGTCCAAGGAGGTGTCTACCGGGCGGTGCAGGAGGCACTCACCAACGCGGTCAAGCACGCACCGGACGGCGAGATCCGGGTGCGGATCTCGCACGCGGCCGACCGTACCCGCGTAGACGTCGTGAACGCAGCTCCGCCGGCCGACCGGCCGGCGTTCGCGGCCGAAGGCCCGACGATCGGTGCCGGCGGCCGGGGCCTGACGGGGCTCAGGGAACGGGTGACGGTACTCGGCGGCTCCTTGTGGACCGGCCCCCACCAGGGCGGATTCCGCGTCACCGCCGTCTTCCCGCACCAGGTCGCGGCTTGCCCGGGAACGCCGACGCCGCACCCGAAGACGGCGCCCGCACCTCGCGGGCCGCACGCAGGATCCGCGCGGCCGGATACGAACACCGTCGTACCGGAGTCCGTCAGACGGCTCGCCTCCGTACGAAATGCCGCCCGCCGCCGCTCCGTCGCCGCCTTCGCGGCTCCCGTCGTCGCAGCCGCCTTCTTCGTACCCTCAGCCGTCTACCTGGCCTGGCAGTTGACAACCAGCGTGCTGCCGCCGTCCCGGTTCGACGAGCTGACCATCGGCCGGCCCCGCGCCGAACTCGCTTCCTTGTTGCCGGACCACGCCTACCCGTACCCGCCCGACCATGCCCGTTTCGCACCTCAACCGCCCGGTGTCCGTTGCGAGTTCTACCGATCCGGCCGCGACCTGTTGACCGAGGTCGACCTCTACCGGCTGTGCTGGTCCGGCAACACGCTGACGACGAAGGACACCGTTTCCGCGAGCCGGCCGACAACCCCGTGACCACCATCCGTACCGTCGAGGAAGAGCTGAACCGAAACGACCCGGGACCGACGAAGAGCCTTTGCCGACCGACAGGTCGAGCTGCGTCGACTGAGAGGACGAGAACCACGTGGATGTGTATGAAGCGGTGGACGGCCGCCGGGCCGTGCGGGCGTTCAGCGACGAGCCGGTACCCCGGGAGGTTCTCGAACGAGTGTTGACCGCGGCAACGCGGGCTCCGTCGAGCGGGAACCTCCAGCCGTGGCATGCCTATGTCGTGGCGGGCGAGCCCTTGGCCGAACTGAAGAGGCGCGCGACGGCCAGGGCCCTGTCGGGCGACCCGGGCGACGAGCGGGAGTATCCGATGTACCCGGCCGAACTGACCTCGCCGTATACGGACCGCTTCGCCGCCGCGGCCGCCCAGCGCTACGAAGCGTTGGGCATCGAGCGCGACGACCCCGAAAGGCCCATGAAGATCGCCGCCTTGAACTCGCGGGCCTTCGGGGCGCCGGTCGTGCTGTTCTGCTACCTCGACGAGACGATGGGTCCCGGGCAGTGGGCGGACGCGGGGATGTACCTGCAGACGGTCATGCTGTTGCTGAGGGCGGAAGGGCTGCACAGCTGTCCGCAGGTGATGTGGACGATGTATCGCAAGACCGTCAACGAAATGGTCGGAGCCGACGAGGGGCTCGTGCTGTTCTGCGGTGTCTCCGTGGGATTCGAGAAGGAAGGCACGCCACGGCTGCGCACCGGGCGGGCGGACACGACCGAAACAGTGAGCTTCGTCGGAATGTGACCATCCGACGGTCGGGATCCGCAGGTGCATCGCCTTCGACGGATGCTGGTCGGCCGCACGCAACCGATCGCCCTGCGCGACGTCCGCGGACTCGGCCCACAGGCCGAGCAGGAGGCCATCACCTGGGCCGCACGCGCCCTGGTGGAGACGGCGATCAGGGAACAGCGGGCAGCCGGCCCGGAAGACGACACCGCCCCGCGCACCGGCCGGCACCGACCCCAACCGCGCGGGGCCGGCGACCCGAGGCCGGCACCGACGGCGAACGAACAGCCGACGCCGGCGACCGGGTTCGGCGTCCCCGACACGGGGCGACGTACAGGTGTACGCCGACGCTCACTGTCGGTCGGCGTCCGGGGCGAGCAATCGGTGCACGGCGCGCAGGGCGAACGAGGTGACCTCCGCGGGGTCGTCGCCCTGGTCGATCCTGCGGACGCACGCGTCGACGACCGCTTGGATCACCGCTGTGGTGAGTTCGGGCTGCGCCGTACCGAGTTCGGCGACCACGCCCTCCAGCGCCCTGTGCAGCGACCCGTGCAGATCCCTGACCCGCTGCCGGACGCGATCGGACAGCGAGCCGCGGGACAGCGACGCGCGCCGGCCGTGGGTACCGCGGGCCGCCTGCTCGACATTCGCCCGCACATACGCGGCGGCCCGGGCCCGGGGTGTGGCCTCGGCGGCGATGGCGTCCTCGACGACGGTGACCCAGGCGGGGAACTCGCGGGTCACGACGAGTTCGAGCAGGTCTTCGATGGAGTCGAAGTAGCGGTAGATGCTGTTGCGGGCGATACCGGCCCGCGCGGCGACCGCGCCGGCGGTGAGGTTCTCCACGCCGTCCTCGTTCAGGATCGCCTCGGCCGCGTCGATCAGCCGAGCGAGCCGCTTGGCCCGGTGCTCACGCACACTGCCGGCTTCGATCTTGGGCATTCTCCCCGCTCCGCCTCGGCCATTCGCTGTCCCCCGCGCCAATCTACCGCCGTATCCGGGGTGCCGAGAGAGCCCGTGCTAACTTGGCCGCAACTTAGCGACACCCCTGTCGCTAAGTTCTGTCCGTGCTTCCGGCCGAAGGCTTCCCGATGCAACCGATGTACTCCCGCATGCTCCGATGTCTCCTGGGATCAAGAAAACGTGCCGCCGTGGTGGTCGCGTTCTGGGTACTGATCGCGGGCCTCCTCGCCGGGGTCGCCCCCGCTCTGGAATCCGTCGAGGACAACGCCTCCGCCAACCTTCCGCCCGCCGCCTCGGATTCCATGAAGGCCCGCGCCCTCGTCCGTGCGCAGCTTCCGGGCCAGGACGCGACGCCGGCGATCATCGTGGTGCGCGGCGAGGGAACCGACGCCGCGGCAAGCGCCGGGGAGGCCGTCACTCGCATCACCTCGGCGCTCTCGGAATCCACCCGGCCCGACCATGTGGCGAGCGTGATCTCCACGGTGACCGCTCCCGACGCCGTAGCCGAACTGGTCTCGCAGGACCGCAGCGCCCAACTGGTCATCGTGCCCATGACCGGAAGCCCCTCGGACGAGTCCTTCCAGCACGCCGTCGACGAGGTACGCGCCCTCGCGGCCGACCGTGCGGGTCCCACCGAAGTCGCCGTGACCGGCCCCGCCGGGATCGCCACCGACACCGTGAAAGTCTTCAGCGGCGGCGACAAGGTCATGCTCCTGGCCACCATCCTGCTCGTCCTCGTCATCCTCCTGGCCGTCTACCGCTCACCCCTGATGGCCCTCGTGCCCCTCCTCGCCGTCGGCGTGGCCATGCGCGTGGCGGAGACGACCGGAGCACTCCTCGCGGACGCCGGGATCATCACGGTCAGCTCCCAAACCGCCTCGATCATGACCGTGCTGCTGTTCGGCGTGGGCACGGACTACGCGCTGATCATCACCGCCCGCTACCGCGAGGCCCTCCTCGACGAGACGGACCGTCCGCGCGCGATGCAGACCGCCGTGCGCCGAACGACCGAATCCGTCCTCGCCGGCGCCTTGACCATCGTGCTCGCCATGTTCGCCCTGCTCGTGGCCGTCTCCCCGGCGCTGCACGGCTTCGGGCCCTACCTCGCTCTCGGCGTGGCCGTCATGGCGCCGGTGGCGTTCACCTTCGTCCCCGCCCTGATCCTGCTGCTGGGCGGGAGCGTCTTCTGGCCCGGTGGCGCGACCAAAGCCGCCGAACGAAGCCGCGGCACGGGCGTCTGGCACCGCGTTGCCGCTCTCGTCGCCCGGGCCCCGGTCCGAGTGGGCATGGCCGTGGTCGCGCTGCTCGTGGTGATGAGTGCCGGGTTGCTCGGCTACCACGAGAGCTTCAACACGCTCGGCGGCTTCCGTGCCGCCACCGAGTCCGAGCGCGGGCAGCACCTCATCCAGGAGAAGTTCGGCCCGGGTGAGATCGCGCCCGGCACCGTCGTCGTCCGGTCCCGGGACGACCTGAGATCCGGCACCGCGCCCGCCGCCATCGCCGCCGCGCTCGCCGGCGTCGACGACGTCGGCAGGGTCGGACGGCACCCCCGCTTCGGGCCCGACGGCACAACGGTCTTCTACGACGTCGTCCTCAGCCTCGACCCGTACAGCTCGAAGGCACTCGACGCCATCGGTCCGCTCAAGGAGACCGCGCGGGCCGCGGCCGATGCCGCCGGCGTGACGGGCACCACGGTGTTCATCGCGGGAGAGACGGCACAGACCGCCGACATCCGCTCAGCCCTCGACCGCGACACGACCTTCATCGTGTTCCTGGTCCTCGCCATCGTCACAGCGGTCCTCATCCTCCTGCTGCGCTCGCTCCTCGCACCGCTCTACCTGGTGGCAACCCTCCTCCTGTCCTTTCTGGCCACCTTGGGCGCCACCACCTTCCTCACCGTCACCGTCCTGGGTGACGAAGGCATCGGCAACCGCGTCACCGCATACATCTTCGTCTTCCTCGTCGCACTCGGCGTCGACTACAACATCTTCATCATGAGCCGGTTCAAACAGGAGCTGCGCACCCTGCCCCCGGACAAGGCCATCAGCGCCGCCCTCACCCGCACCGGCGGCGTCGTCTCCTCCGCGGGCCTCATCCTTGCCGCGACCTTCGCCGTCCTGATGACCCAACCGATCCGCGAACTGTTCCAGTTCGGCTTCGCCATGGCCTTCGGCATCCTGCTGGACACCTTCCTCATCCGGCCGCTCCTGGTCCCCGCCATCGTCCGCCTTCTCGGTGACCACGCCCTGTGGCCCGCACGCCCCAGCCGCAAGACACCTCCCACGCCCGCCGTCGCCCCGCCCGCCGGCGGAACCACGATCCCGACCGGGCGCCTGCTGCGCGCCTTCACCCGGATCGCGGTCATCGAGGCATGCACCTGGGCCGGCCTGCTGATCGGGATGTACGTCAAGTACATCCCGAAGACCACCGAACTCGGCGTACGGATCCTCGGAACACTCCACGGAGCCGCCTTCATCGCCTACCTGCTCCTGACCGTTCTGGTGGCGATCCGGCTCAAGTGGCGGCTGGGCCGGACGACTCTCTTCGCCCTGCTCGCCGCCATACCTCCCTTCATGACCGTGGCATTCGAAACCTGGGCCCGCCGCACCGGCCGGCTCACCGAGCCGACCCCGGCCCCGCACCCCTCTCCCTCCGCATGACTCGACTGCCCGGATACAGCCCCCGGCGCCGCGCGGCGTCGGGGCTTCGGCCGACTCCCCCGCCACTCCCCGAAGGGGCCAGGACAGCGGCGACGTACCGATCTTCGGGAAGACCCTGTCGCAGCCCCCTCCGCCGGTTCGGACGTCCGTGTATCGAACGCGGTGCGCAGGCCGCGCGCCGTGGACGCCGCGGCGGCACGGACGAGGTGGGACTTCGTGTCCGGCTCGAACCGCCGTAGCTGTCGTTGCTGTCGAGGATCCGGGCCTGGGGAATGTCGTGACGAACCTCGGCAGGCATGGCGTCGCGCTTGGCGGTGACGGCCGATTGTGGGACCGCCTCGAGTTGGGCGATTCATTGTCCTCTCGGATACGACGACGCGGAGTCGGGCGGGGCCGGGTCGGTCGAGAAAGGCGCTTGCGGGCGGCGCGGACGTCGTGCCCGTGGCGGTCGGAGTCCCGAGCGCGGGTGAGCGCGGTGATCGCGGCGGCGCGCCGGCAAGTTCCGCCGAGGCCGCCGCGCTGGTCACTCCGAGACCGAGTGGGCGACGAACGCCTGGACCGCGCAAGCCAGTTCGTCCGATTCGATGTGCGGGAAGCGCGTGCGCGGTGGGCCGCGTCAGGGCCGGCTCGGGCGCGGCCGGACGGGCCCGGGGCCGGGCCGTGTTCCTTCGCGCCGCTCGACGAGGAGGGTGTTGAGTGCGGCGCGCAGAATCGCCGTGTCGACGTCGAGCAGAATCGGCAGCTTCACGGGCGGCAGCGGGCCGGCGGCGCCGCCGCGTTCGACCAGCACGTAGCTTTGCGGTGCCCGCCCCGCGGCGATCCCGGTCCGGAACTCGGCCACGTCCCCCCACGCCACGACGCGCCGCCCGCGGACCGCGATGCCGTCCGCGTCCACCCGCAGCCGCACGCGCGGCACGACCAGCCACACGATCCACACGACGACGGCCACCAGCGGCACCGCCACGACCGGAACGAGCACCTTCGGCATGTCCGGATTCGGACTCGCGAACGACCCCGCCATCGCCGCGAGCAACGGCACCGTGCAGCCGGCAATGGCCGCGAGGGCCTTCGTGGAGGTCCGCGCCTCGAACGCGCCGTCGCGCCGAACGCCGTCGACGACGCGACGCATCGCTTGCCATTCGTCCAGCGGGCTGCGCACCATGCGGCCACGCTAGCGGCACCCCTCAGACCTCCCCTCGTCCGCCCCCGCCCGCCCCCTTGCTCGCCGACTACGACGAGCACGTCGGCTGTTGCGGAAGGGGCACCGCGAACCCCTTCCTCATCTTCAGACCCGCCCCGAACAGTGCTCGCGTAGGGCGAACCCGCAGTGCGCGCGAGAGTAATCGCGGCGTCGCCCCGCCCACCCGCCACCCGGGCAGGGATGTCCGGGTCTCTCGGACTCGGTACACGCGGCGCCGCACCCGGTAGAGAGAACGAGGCTCCTGCCGTGTCGGGCAGTGCGGCCGCGCCGGGCGCGGGCGGGTGACGCCCGCGGCCCGGCGCCCCACGTCACGCCGCGCCGGGCACGATCATCTTCGCCAGTTGGGCCGCGGCGCCGATCACGACGCCACCGCCCAACGCGATCGACGCGACGCCCAACACGATTCGACGCTTCACACATGCGCGCACATCCGCCTCCGGGGTGGGGGTTCGACGACCGAGCGTGACGCGACCATCCTCGCGGGTCACGGTGATCGACTCAACCCGTCCAGGTTTCGAGTCGGGTGGCGACCTCCCGCACCCGGCCCAACCCCCACCACCGGGTCGGACAGCGCCACGCGACACCGCCGGGGGCGGAGGTCACCCGAAGGGGGCGACGACCACCACGTTCGGGCCGGCCTCGTAGGTCGGGATCGCGTCGGCGAGGGTGACGTCGCGGCGGTCCCGGTCGCCACGCACCGGTGAGGAGCCGTTGCCGTACGGGTCGGAACCGAGTGCGCTGTCGGCCGCACTATTGCTCTGCTGCCGGCGCGCGGCGGGGAGTTTCGCGATGTTGTTCTCGGCGCTGTCGGTGAACCGCACGCGATATCGGACCACCGCAGCAAAACCCAGGCCACGCAGCCAGGATCCAAAGTCCCAGATCCTGCAAATCCAATGGTCAACACATGATCAATCGACCGCTCTTCGTTCTCGCCTGCGCAGCCAGGTGTGACCGAACCGGCGGTTCGACCCGTCAAGACTCTGTGAGGTCGACGACGGAGCGGGGAGAAGGATGGGTTGGTTCCACAGGGAGCGCATCGGATTCGCCGAGTTCGCCGAGGCGAACCAGACCGTACTGCGCCGCACGGCCTTCCTGCTCTGCGGCGACTGGCATGCGGCCGAGGACCTCGCGCAGACCGCGTTGGAGAAGGTCTACGTCGTGTGGCCCAAGCTCGAGCGGCAGGAGCACCCGCAGGCCTACGCCAAGCGCGTCCTGATCAACGCGTTCCTGGATGGGCGCCGCCGCAAGAGCAGCGGCGAGATGACGGGCATAGACGCCGACGTGCTGGCCCGCACCCCCGCCCTCGTTCACGGCGACCCCGAACTGCGGCTCACCCTCGTCGGCGCGCTGCGCACCCTCGAACCACGCGACCGCGCCCTGCTGGTGCTGCGGTACTGGGAGGACCTGAGCGTCGAGGAGACCGCACGGCGGCTGGGTATGGGCGTGTCCGCCGTGAAGACCGGCACGATGCGCGCGCTCGCCAGGCTGCGCGAGCGCGTGCCGGAGCTGACCCGCGAGGCCGCTGCGGAGGGACAGCCGTGAGGAAACGGCGCACAACGGAATGGCCGGCGGCGGACACAGTGGCACACATGAGGGGAACCGACGTCGTGGAAGGGCAGGCAGTGGAGACCGAGGACCTGTTTCGCAGCGAACTGCGCGCCGAAGTGGACGAGTTGGTGATCCCGCCGGGCGCGGGGCTGGCTACCCGGGCGGCCGAGGGCGGCCGCCGCCGGGCGCGGCGGCGTGCGTTGGGGCAGACCGTTGGCGTGACCCTGGCGGTGGGAGTGATCGTGGCGGGCGGGCTGGGCGCGGCACAGCTGCGGACGAGTCCGGCGACCAAGGCGGGGCCCGCGGCGGATCCGTCGCCGTCCCGGATCGACGGACGGTTGGGGGGCGTGAACCCGGAACTGCCGGCGCAGCCGGTGGCACCGAATCCCCTCGCCGATCGGCTCGGTCCGATCATCAGGAACCTGCTGCCCGGGGGGGCGAAGCAGATCACGACCAACACCGCCGTCGACGGCGGCCTCTACGCGAAGGTCACCTGGGACACCGGCCAGGGCGTGGTCGAGGTGACCTTCCACATGGTGGGCAAGCGGTTCTTCGGGTGCACCATGGCCGACGGCAGGCCCAAGCCCAAGGAGAACAACTTCGGCGGCTGCCGCAACGCACCGGACGGAACGCTGCTCGGCACCTTCGAGAAGCCCTTTCCGGACAAGGGCATCGCCTGGAAGAGCGTCAACTACGTCACCGGGGAGACCATGGTCGAACTGAGCTACGGAAACGGCGAACTGTCGGACAACGGCAAGCCCACCCGCAGCACCTTGCCGCTGACCGACGAGCAGGCCCTGTCCATCCTGAGGAACCCGGCCTGGGCGCCGATCCTCGCAGCCTACGTCCCGCCGCCGCCCGCCGACCCCGTCACACCGCCCACCTTGGGCACGACGTGGTCCCCGATCGCCTCGTTCGGCCCGGCACAACAGTCCTGACCCGTCCCGCCCACGCCGGGGGCGGCCCCGCCGGTCCGGCCGGGGCCGCCCCGTGATCCGCCCGAGGCGCCCGGCAAGGTCCGCGCCTGCTTGCCGGGCGCCACCGAACGAAGAGGGACATCGGTACGGGGAGCGGTCGGACAAAGACCGGCGCGAGGCCACCCCCACCGACGCGGTCGCCCGAACGTCCGGCCCCGCTGCGGTCACGACCGCGCGCCCGGCGCCGGAAACGGTGACGACACGAGGCGGGGGTCGTCGTCGCCGCCCGGGGTGCCCGCGGAGGCGCAGTCGCGCAGGTCGCCGGGGTTCCCCAGGGGGCGTCACCCGATATCCGGCGGACGCTCCCGCCGTGATCGAGCGCTACCGCAAGGCCCGGGACCTGCCCGGCACCAGGGCGGTGATCGAGGCCGCGATGGACGCACGCCGGCTCGGCCACGGCCCCTTGCCGCGCCATGCCTTCCTCCAACACGCCGCCGAGGCCTGGTAGCGCTTGTCGTCCGCGCAGGATTCGAGGAGGGCGAGTGCGTAGTCCCCGCGGGCGAGGGCCGTCGCGCGCACGAAAGGGGCTGCCTGTTCGGCGTTCTCGGCCAGGGGTCCCGAAAACAACCGCAGGACGGGCTCACCGGCGCCGGCCGCATGCCGAGGAGCCGGGGCGACGTTGGTCGTCGCCCCGGCTGCTTCGCGCCTCTCGTGTCGAGACGGGATCGGTCGTCTTCGCCGGGCGGCCGTCCCGGCTTGACGTGTTCGGCTATTCGGGATTGCCCCGTCGGGATTCGGCCGCGGTGAGGAAGGCTCTCAGCGCGTCGTTGAACGGTCGGCCGATCCGCTGTACGGCGTGCGGGCTTCCCGGGAAGAGCCTGCGCTCGGCGTTCATGTGTGTCGCCAGCACGTCGCATACCGCTTCGAACGCGGGGGTTCCGCCGCCCGATACGACGAGCTTGGGGAAGGTGGTCCCGGCGAGCAACGGCAACGGAACTCCCGTGTCCCACGGCCGTTCCGTCTTCAGATTGTGTACGGCCTCCACGAACTCCGGGGGAAGCGGGCTCGGCAGCGAAAGCTTGACGCCGAGGGCCTCCAGGAATCCCGCCAGGAACGTCTCGTCGTCGGCCGAGACGTTCCGCTCCCAGTGCCGCATCAGTGCCTCGCGCAGCTCGTCGACCGCGGGATGGCCGATCCCGTTGGGCAGCGCGGGTGGTTCGATGACGGTGAGGGACCACACACGATCCGGGACCAGCGCCGCCGCCCGCATGGCCACGACACCGCCCATGGAGGTGCCCACGAGGTGGGCACCGGAACCGATCAGTTCCACGATCTCTTCGGCATCGCGATCGGGGTCGATGCGATCGGTGTGCGGGCTCGGACGGTAACCGCGTCGATAGGGCGCGATCACGGTCCATTCGTCCGCGAAGGCTTGCTGCTCCACGAATGCGGCGGCGGCGGAGTTCAGGCTGCCGTGAATCAGCAGGAGCCGGGGGCCGTGATCACCCCATCGCTCCGAGGCGAGCGTGTTCAACGACGTACTCCGTTCTGCTCAGGCACGCGGGCCGGCGGCGAAGACACCCGGGTCGATGTCGAGCCGGCGGGACTCGAATCGCCAACCGTCGGGCGTGCGGACCAGGGTGTCGCGGTAGATGCCCGTCGCGATGATGAACGGCGACTGCACGACCTGGAGTTTGACCACGACGCTGTACATCTCGGCCCGCTCGGCGTCGCCTTCGATCACGTGATTGACGCCCAGGTGTCGCGCGCCGTCCTCCTTGCCCGCCGCGATGTGACCGCGGAGGAACTCCTTGATGGACGTGTGGCCCTGGAAGGTCCCGTAGTTCGCGACGAACGTTCCGTCGGGGATCCAACACTGTGCCCAGGCATCGACGTCGTGCGCGTCGAGGTATTTGAACTGCCGGGCGGCGAGCTCTTGGATCGCCAGCTTGTCTTCCACTGTCAGAGGCATGTCTGTTCGCCTTCGCAGGGGCGCCGCGGGGCGGCGCTTGTCGGTTGCGGATCGGGGGCTGCGACCCGTGGGGGCAGCCCGGATTGCGGCGGCGTCCGCCGTTCGGCCGTTCGGGGCGATCAGGCCCCGAGAGCGTCGGGCCGAGTGGGGTTCAGAAGTACCAGGGCACCTGGGCGTGCCCGCGGTCGACGAGGTCGCCGAAGCGTCCACCGAGGAAGGCCAGCGGTTCGCCGGCGCGCTCGCAGGTGTCCAGGACGCGGCCGACGACCACGATGTGGTCTCCGGCGACGAAGTGGCGCTCCACGTCGCATTCCAGGTGGGCGAGGGCATCCGGGATCACCGGTACGTGGTGCCTTCCGTAGGCGGGTTCGAGGCCGGCGAAGTGGTCCTCGGCGCGCCGGGCGAAGCGCATCGCGATCGGTTCCTGACGCGACGACAGGATGCTGACGGCGAATCGACCCGAAGCGGTGATCGCGTCGGTGCTGCGCGCGCCGATGTTGAGGCAGACCAGCAGCAGCGGCGGGTCCAGGGACACCGAGGTCAGCGAGTTGACCGTCATCCCGTGCGGCGTGCCGTCGGGAGCGTAGGTCGTGACCACCGCCACCCCGGTGGCGAAACGGCCCATGGTCCGGCGCATCGTCTGCGGGTCCACGGACGCGAGGGTGGAAGCCATGTCGTTGTCTCCGATGCTCAGGCGCGGTAGCGCACTTCGAAGGTGACCACGCCCTCGTCGGTTCGCCAGGGCCCGTGCGGCATGCCCGGCGGGCGGCAGGCGTACATGCCGGCGGTGAATGTGCGGCCCAGGGTGATGTCGGTGAACGAGCCCTCCAGGATGTACACCTCTTCCCAGAAGTCGTGGCGCTGCACGCCCATCGGGGTGGAATCGGCGCCCGGCGCGTAGCGCAGGATTCGGGTCGCGACCCCGGTGGCGGGGTCCTTGGCCAGGACTCGTTCGGTGATCGCCGGGTCGTCGCCCGGACACAGGGTGAACTCGATGTCGGAGACGGGGAAGAACTCGCGTTCGGGCTTGCTCACTTGGTCACGCTCCTGTGGTTTCACACGGTGCTCTCGACGTGGTAGCTCGCCAGGAAGGCGTCCACCGCGGCGAGTGGCGCGTCGAAGTCGTAGTTGCGGTAGGCGTAGCCCTTCACCACGAACGGTGCGCCCGCGTAGAAGAGTTCGTACTGGTGGTGGCGCCCGGCGAACTCGCTGCCGACGGCGTCCCAGACCAGCTTGAAGAGCTTGACCCGCTCCTCGGCCGTGGCACCGGGGCTCTGGATGTAGCGATCGATGTCGGCGCGCGTTTCGGGATTGGTCATGTCGGCGATGCCGGAGGGCACTTGGAGCACTCCCCCGCCGACGAGGTCGCGCAGGATCGCCAGCACGCGTGGGTACAGTTCCGACTGCATACCCATCGCCCCGTAGACGGCCCGGGAGCCGGGGCGCCACATGCCCTGCTCGTCGGGCTCGGCGGTGTATTCGGCGGCGAGGACCGCGGACTCGGCGAGCGAGACCAGGCTCGCGAGTTCACCGAGTTTCTCGACGACGCCCGGGAAACGATCGACTCCGTTGACGGCGGCCACCTTGCGGGCCAGGCCGGCCAGGAACTGGAGCTTGACGCTCAGTCGGATCTGGGCCTGCCAGTTGCCCAGCACGTGGGCGCCGGTGTCGAAGAACTGGCGTCGCAGTCCGGGGACATCGCGGTAGACGAACACCTGCTCCCACGGGATGAACACATCGTCGAAGACCAACAGTGCGTCGGTCTCGTCGTAGCGCGTGGTCAGCGGGTAGTCGTAGGCGCTGGTGGCGGCCGGCGCGTAGGGGCGTCGACAGTACAGCTTCAGGCCCTGGGCGCCGACGGGCACCGCGAAGCTCAGCGCGAAGTCGGTGTCCTCGGGGCCGAGCGGTTTGATGCACGACACCAGGATCTCGTCGGCGACCGCGCCGCCGGTGGCCAGCATCTGCGCGCCGCGCACCACGATGCCGTCGGGACGCTCCTCTGCCACGCCGACCTGGACCAACTCGCCTTCCCAGGCGTGTGCGGTGGTCGCCCGGGAGACCTGCGGCGGGATGATCGCGTAGGACACGTACAGATTCTCGGCGGCGACCCGGCGTCGGTAGGCGACGATGTTGGCGGCCAGATCGCGCTCGCCGCTCGCGAACGCCTCCGGGTGGGCCCCGAACGCGGCGACGAACGCACCGACATGGTCGGGGCTGCGTCCGACCCAGCCGTGGGTGTGTCTGGCCCAGCGGGTCGCGGCGGTGCGGTAGGCGGTGAGTTCGTCCCGGCTTCGCGGGGCCGTGAACAGCAGGTTGATCGGCTCGCCGGTCTCCGGGTCGGGGCGGGTGAAGCCGGATTCGGGGTCGGCGGCGATGTCGAAGAGTTCGGCGATCGTCGTCGCGATGGGGGTGAAGGCCGGGTGGTGGGCGACGTCCGCGACGACCTCGCCGTCGACGTGGACACGACGGTCGTCCTTGAGAGAGGCCAGGTATTCGGCTCCGGTGCGCATCACGAACTCCTCTGGTGCACGGTGTAGTCATGGGTCAGGGAGGGCCCGCCGGGCAGTTCGATGGACAGCAGCCAGCGGGAGCCGTACACGAAGTCGCCGGTGAGCAGGGGCAGGGTGCCGCAGAACAACACCAGGTCACCGGCGACGTCGCCGATGGCCGCGGTCATCCGGTGGAGCAGTTCGCGGGGGTGGCGCAGCGCGGACAGTGGTCCGTGCTGATAGGGGCGACCGTCGATCGCGGATTCGGCGGTCAGCTGTTCCCAGTTCGGTGGGCGGGTGCCGGCGTCGAGTTCGATCACGTCGGTGCCCAGCGGCTTGGGGCAGGCGGCCTTGGACGAGGTGATGTCCAGGCGTTCGCGTTCGCGATCGGTATGGTCCGAGCCGACCGCCAGGAATAGGCGGCCTCGGTGGCGGATGACCACGGGTTCCACCTCGCCCGAGGTCGCCTCGCCGTCCACCGCGACGGTTCGTTCGGTGGTGAGCAGGGACGGGTCGAGATCGTAGAAGGCCGGCACGGTCGCGGGTGGCGGGATGCCGATGGCCGCGAGTTCCTCGATGTGGCGTCGTGCGGCGGCCTCGTCGCGCGCGGTGTAGCCCGCCACGACCAGGCGCGCCGGCCGCACGTCCAGGTATTCGTCGGTGTCGACCACGCGCATACGCAGCGGTGGTATCGAAGTGCTCACAAGTGGTTCCTTAGCGTGGGTCCGGCGCGCTCCCCCGGGGTGGAAACGACGAGATGGGGCGACGGTCGGCGAGGACCGGGAACTGGGCGCGTACCCGGTCGACGTCGGCGGGGTCGGCGTCGCAGAAGGTGACGCCCTCCTCGGTGCCGGCCTCGACCAGGACGCGGCCCCAGGCGTCGACGACACGGCTGTGTCCACCGAGTTCGACGCCGCCGTCCTGGACGCCGACCGCGTTGCAGGCGATCACGAGCAGTTGTTGTTCGACGGCTCGGCAGGAGGTGAACAGTTGCCAGTGCTCGCGGCGGGCGGCGGGCCAGGCGGCGGGTACGACGGCGATGCGGGCCCCTCGGTCGACCAGGTCGCGCCACAGTTCGGGGAAGCGCAGGTCGTAGCAGGTGGTGGCGCCCAGGCGCCCGAGGGCGGTGCCGGCCACGTCGATCCGGTCGCCGGGGGTGAGCAGTTCGGCCTCGCGGGAGGCGTGGCCGAAGACGTGGATCTTGCGGTAGGTGTGCGCGATCAGCCCGTCCGGGGTGATCAGGGCGGCGGTGTTGAACAGTCGGCCGTCGTCGTCGCGCTGGACGAAGCTGCCCAGGTGCACGTGCGCGTCCAGCGCCCGGGCCCAGGCGCGGGCCGCGGTGACCGTGGGACCGTTCAGCGGCTCGGCGTGTTCGGCGTAGGACTCGAAGCCGAAGTAGCCGGCCGCCCACAGTTCGGGGAGCACGACCAGGTCGGCCCCGCGGGCCTGTTCGACCATCGAGCCCACCCGCTCGCGGCGGGCTCGGGGCGTTTCGGTCGGCGGGCTGGCGACCTGGACCAGGGCGATCCTCATCACGCCCCCAGGGAGTCGTCGGAGCCCCGGCGGGCGACTTCGGGCAGGTGCAGCGCGGCGAGCGTGCTGCCCAGGTGGGTCCCCAGTGCCTGGGCCGCCCGGTCCGGATCACCGGTGCGCAGAGCGGACACGATCGCCGCGTGCTCGGCCAAGACCTTGCGGAAACGGCCCTCGTCGCCGACGACGGCACGCAGACCCATCCGGACCTGGCGCTCGCGCAACGCCTCGTAGAAGTCGGCGAGGACCGGGTTGCCGGCCTGCCGCACGATCGCGCCGTGGAAGGCCCGGTCGCAGTCGATGAATCCCACCGCGTCGTCGACCAGGCCCTCCTGGGCGGCCACGAGGGCGTCGAGCTCGTCCAGGAACGCTTCGCCGGCCGGGACCACGCGCCGCATGCTCCAGTCCTCGATCAGTTCGCGGGCTTCCATCACGGTGCGTACCTCCGCGTCCGAGATGGGCGGTACGAAGGCGCCCTTCTTCGGCATGATCTGCACGAATCCCTCGGTTTCCAGGCGCAGCAACGCCTCGCGCACCGGAGTTCGCGACGTGCCCGCCGCCTGGGCGACCTCGGACTCGATCAGGAAGGTTCCCCCGTCCCGAGGCAGGGCGGAGATGTGCTTCTTGAGCCATCGATAGGTGATGTCCTGGGCGGATCCACCGCCGGCGGGCTTTCGTACGCTGCTCATGAACACAATGTATACAACGCGCATACCAACGACAAGAGGTTCGCGTCGGCGACTCCGGTGAACGTCGCGGGCAGCCCGGAGGTCGTGGTGTTCTCGGCGTACGTCACGCGCGGGCCGACGATCGGATCGTCGATCGGGCGACCTGCTCGACGGGGGCGGGTCCACCCACGACGAGAGCCCGGGCGCGGCCTGATCTCGCGCGCCCTTCGCAACGAGTTCGAGCCCGTGCGTGCCGCCGGCACCCGATCCCCCGAAGGACGCGTCGGGATGCCGACGGGCAGTTCACGTCGTTCACCGTGCACGATCAGTTCGACCCGTAGTCCGGCCGCCGCCGCGTCATCGACGGCGGCGAGCGTGGGCGCCGGGGCCAGGTCGGCGCTCTGCGGGGTATCGCTCCCCTCTCGCAGGATGCCGAGCAGGCGGCGCATCTCGCGCAGCGCGGTGCGCCCGGTGGCCTCGATCGAGCCGAGCGCGCAGCGCCTCCTCGGGCCGCTCGGGCCCCGACGAGGTGCGCGACGCCGGCCTGCACGGTGATCAGGCTCATGCTGTGCGCGACCACGTCGTGCAACTCGCGGGCCATCCGCAGCCGTTCCTCCGCCGCGTCCGCCGCGGCCCGCCGCTCGGCGTCGTGGGCCGCGGTTTCATGTCGGCCCGGGCCTTGAGTGTGGCCGGGTGAGCGCTGGGGTGTTCGAAGTCGTTGTTCCCGCATTCCCCTGGTTCGCCGGGCGGGCGGCGTGGAGGGCGCGCGGCGGGGGCGTCCGGCACGCCGCGCGATCGCGGAGTCTCCCGGTGTCGGGCGCCGCCCCTCTTGGTAGTCGAGGTCGGCGGGCTGCTTTCCGGGAGTGGGCCCGGTCGAGGACGGGCGGCAGTGGTCGGCACGAAGCCCCGGGGCCGCCTTGGCGAGGCCGCGGGGCTTCGTCGTGCTCAGCGCGTGGCGGCGGGCTCCGGGAGCCGTCGCGACGTGTTCATCTCCTCGGTGGTGGCGACCAGCGGGGCCAGTTCGGGGTTCTTGGCGGCCTCGTCCAGTGCCTCCCGGAGGGCGGCCTCGTTGGTCGGCCTGGCCGCTTCCAGGAGTTCCAGGCCCGGCCCGGTCACATCGGTGTAGATGCCGCGGCGGTCGGTCGCGCAGAGGTAGCGCGAGAGCAGGCCGCGGTCCTCCAGCCGGGTGACCAGGCGCGTGGTGGCGCTCTGGCTGAGCACCACCGCGTCGGCGACCTGCTTCATCTGCAGGTGCCCGCCCTCGCCGTCGTGCTGGCGGCCGAGCACGTCCAGCAGCGAGTACTCGCGCACGCTCAGGTCGTGCTCGGCCTGGAGCGCGCGCTCGATGCGCGCCTCGATCCGGCCGGCCAGGAGGTAGAGGGCGGCCCATCCGTTGGCGAGGGCGGTCAGCGCGGGGTCCGTGGCGGTCATGGGCGAGGCTCCTTCCGGGTAGGGCGCCTCCAGAATAAGCCCTTACGCAAATATCGGCCAGTGCATGTATCCCGCTCATACAAGTATTAGCCTCCAGGCGGCCCGGATGCGCGGTCCGCCGCCCGTCCGGAGAATCGTCCTTACCTGGCCCCCAGGAATCCCCCCTGCACCCGCGCGGCGATCGCCGCCGCACAGGGCTCGGAACGAAGGGAATCGTCATGGCCGTTTCCAGCACCCCGATGAACCTCACCCGGGCGGCCCACGTCGGGATCTCGGTGTCGGACCTGGACGCCTCGATCGCGTTCTATCAGGCCCTCACCGGGCGCGAGCCCGTCGCCTCGGGAACCATGCACAGCGTGCCGTTCGGCGGGTCGCAGGGCCTGTCCACCGCGGAGCTGCGCTACGCCACGATCAACCTCGACAACAGCCTCGGCATCGACCTCATCGAGTTCCGCAACCCGCCCGGCGAGCCGACCCGGGGCGCCGCCAACCGTCCGGGCTCGATGCACCTGTGTCTGCGGGTGGACGACTTCGACGCGGTGTACCGGCGGATGAAGGACGCGGGCTACGGCTTCCTCGGCGACGACTACACGTTCATCGCGGGTGAGGTGACGCCCGAGGCGGCGCTCGGCACCAGGGTCGCCTACTTCAACGACCCGGACGGCACCAACCTGGAGATCATCCGGCCCGAGGGCGGCTTCGCCGCCTGAAGCGCCCGACCGGCGCGGGTGGGATCCGGACCGACACGATCCCGGACCCCACCCGCGTTCGCATGCCCACCGCCATCGCCCACCATCAGCTATAGGCGAATGCCCGCATTTGCATTAGCCAGCGCATGCAATTATTGTCGGAGCACGTAAGGCGCAACAGCAATCGTATGGAGGGTGGCACACCATGCCTCTCGCGCTCCTGGCCTTGGCCATCGGGGCCTTCGGGATCGGCACCACCGAGTTCGTGATCATGGGCCTGCTGCCCGAGATCGCCGCCGACTACGGGGTGTCCATCCCCTCCGCCGGGCTCCTGGTCACCGGTTACGCGATCGGCGTCGTCATCGGCGCCCCGCTGATGACGGTGCTCGGCACCCGGATCGGCCGCAAGACGATGCTCATGGTCCTCATGGGCCTGTTCGTGGCGGGAAACCTGCTCTCCGCCGTGGCACCGACCATGGGCGTGATGCTCGCCGGCCGCATCGTGGCCTCCCTCGCCCACGGCGCGTTCTTCGGCATCGGCTCGGTGGT